>CAINFN010000131.1 GCA_903848125.1 uncultured Bacteroidota bacterium | reverse complement strand
TCTGGTCTTGATTGTCTTTCCTCCATAGAATTCAAAGTTAATCGATTTTTGATTGCATCGCATTCCATTTCAAAATAGCAGCTACCGATATGGAATCGGTAATTTTTCCATCCATCACCCACTGCAAAGCTTGGGGAAAGGGCATTTTTTGAACAGCCAATTTTTCTGTATCTTCCGGCTCCGCTTCCCCTGCTGTTAAGTCTTGGGCCACATACACAACTGCATATTCATCAGAAACAGAATTAGAAACATGCATGCGCAAAATTTCGGTCCAGCTTTTTGCTTCAAAACCGGTCTCTTCTTTTAATTCTCTTTTAGCTGTCTCTAAATAATCAGTGCCTTCGGGGCAACCCCCTTCTGGAATTTCCCAACTGTATTCATTTAAGGGAAAACGGTATTGACCTACTAAATAGGTATCGCCATTTTCATCTATTACAATTACCCCAATAGCAATATTTTTAAAATGCACTTTACCATAAATACCTGGCGTACCCGCAGGGGTAATGACTTCGTATTCGGTTAAATTAATCCAAGCATTATCATACACTAATTTACCACTGATGGTTTTCCAGGGATTTTTTTCGTTCGTCATAAATTATATAATTCAATGGTCTATGATTCAATCTTCTTCTATAGCTTCTAAATAAAAAGCCCTCCTGAAAAATCGGGAGGGCTTTTATTTTTATAGATTTTTTATAAAATATAAAAATCTATAAAACCTCTCTAATGATTTTAAAAAACCCTCTCGAATCTCGAGAGGGTTTTTATAATGCATCCATTTATTATTTTAAACCGAAAGCTTTTTTCACTTTCGCAACATAATCTAATTTCTCCCAAGTAAACAATTCTACTTTCATCGTTTTTGATTTACCATCGGGTGTAGTGAAAGTTTTAGTCACTGTTTCGTTCTTACGACCCATATGTCCGTAAGCAGCAGTTTCACTATACATTGGTGTTCTTAATTTTAATCTTTGCTCGATAAAGTAAGGACGCAAATCAAAAATGGATTCTACTAATTTACCAATTTGACCATCGGTTAATTTTACTTTAGCCGTACCGTAAGTGTTAACGTTAATAGAAGTAGGCTTAGCCACTCCAATGGCGTAAGATACTTGTACCAATACTTCAGAAGCTACACCAGCTGCTACTAAGTTCTTTGCAATATGACGCGTTGCATAAGCAGCAGAACGATCTACCTTACTAGGATCTTTACCAGAGAAGGCTCCACCACCATGTGCACCTTTACCACCGTAAGTATCTACGATAATTTTACGGCCAGTTAAACCAGTGTCTCCGTGTGGACCACCAATTACAAACTTGCCAGTTGGGTTAATATGGTACTTAATATCTTTATTAAATAATTTTGCGTATTTCTTATACTTCGCCTGTACTCTTGGGATCAAAATTTCAATGATGTCCTTTTTGATTTTCGCTAACATCTTCGCTTCTGCATCAAAATCATCGTGTTGAGTAGATACTACAATCGCATCAATTCTTACGGGTTGATTTTTATCGTTGTACTCTAAAGTAACTTGAGACTTTGCATCTGGACGTAAATATTTAATCGCCTTGTTCTCTCTTCTTAATGCAGCCAATTCAATTAGAATTTTGTGCGCTAAGTCTAAAGCCAATGGCATGTAATCGTCGGTTTCATTGGTTGCATAACCAAACATCATTCCTTGATCACCCGCACCTTGTTCTTCT
>CAINFN010000130.1 GCA_903848125.1 uncultured Bacteroidota bacterium | reverse complement strand
CAATTATTTTATTCAATTAGCAAATGAAAAATCTAAAAAACAAATTACTGAAAAAATAATTGTGCAATAGTTTTAAGCAAACATCTCCTCGCCTATTGTCGTAATAAAAACTACAAAAAAAATCCCAGTTGAATAATTCAACTGGGATTTTGTATTTTAAAAAACTAAGTTTATGCAACTGCTTGTTTCACCAATGCTGCAGCCTCACTCAATTGAATAGCACTTTGAACTTTTAAACCACTTTCATCAATTAATTTTTTAGCTTCAACTGCATTAGTTCCTTGCAATCTAACAATGATAGGAATATTGATATTGCCTAATTTATTAAAAGCTTCAATAACACCCGCTGCCACACGATCGCAACGAACGATTCCGCCAAAAATATTAATTAAGATTGCTTTTACATTAGGGTCTTTCATGATAATTCTAAATCCTGCTTCTACAGTAGATGCATTGGCTGAACCACCTACGTCTAAAAAGTTAGCAGGTTCACCGCTGCTTAACTTAATCATATCCATAGTAGCCATGGCCAATCCTGCGCCATTTACCATACACCCAACATTGCCATCTAATTTCACAAAGTTTAAATTGTATTCTCCAGCTTCTACTTCAGTTGGATCTTCTTCGGTAACATCACGCATAGCCAATAAATCTGGATGACGCATTAAAGCGCTATCGTCAATATTCATCTTGCAATCCACTGCAATCATTTTGTCATCTGAAGTTTTGAAAAGTGGATTGATCTCTAACATACCACAATCTAATCCTACATAAGCATTGTATAAATTAGTGACAAACTTTACGCAATTTTTAAATGCATCCCCACTTAGGCCAAAGTTAAAAGCAATTTTTCTTGCTTGAAATCCTTGTAAGCCACCACCAGGGTGTACCCATTCTTTATAAATTTTTTCAGGGGTATCATGTGCCACATCTTCAATATTCATACCGCCCTCGGTACTGTACATAATTACGTTCATTCCCTTGGCGCGATCCAATAAAATTGATAAATAAAATTCTTTAGTGGGTTGAGGGCCTTCGTAATAAACATCTTGAGCTACTAAAATTTTAGAAACTAATTTACCAGCGGGGCCAGTTTGAATGGTTACCAAAGTGCCACCTAATATATTTTTTGCAAAAGTTTCAATATCTGCTTCAGATTTACCAACCGCTACCCCTTTTTGATCGGTACCATTAATTTTACCTTTTCCTCTACCTCCCGCATGAATTTGTGCCTTTACGACTGCGAATTTGTTATTAGTGTCTGTAGCAATTTTACGGTATGCAGCAACGGCAGCTTCAACTGTTTCAACCGCAACGCCTTCTTGAACGGGAACATTGTACTTTTTTAGTAACTCTTTTGCTTGATATTCATGCAGATTCATGTGGTGTAAATTTTGGCGAAGTTAATTGATTTTAAGCATAGAATAAACCTAAAAATTTATTTTATTGTTTAAACATTGATTTGTATCTTTATGAAAGAAATCAATACTAAAATGGTGATTTAATAGGTAGATAACATTGAATGCTATCTATTTTCTATTAATTTTATAATAGTTGACTCTTTTAAAATTCTTAATTTAAATAAAACAAAAACACAAATATGAAAAAAATCATGTTCTCTCTTGCCGTTATCGCAACGTCGATTTCTTTAATGTCATTTGCTCCTAAAAACAACAAAGCAGATGCAGTCACTTTTACTGTTAATGCTAAAAATAGCAAAGTAGATTTTACTGGTTCTAAAAAAAGTGATTACCATACTGGCTTCTTTCCAATTAAATCTGGTTCAGTTCAAGTAGATGGTGGAAAATTAGTAGGGGGTAGTTTTGTGATTGATGTGGCTGGTTTAAAAGTAACCGATGAAAGAGGTGGTGAGAAATTACAAGGTCATTTGTCTTCTGGTGATTTCTTTGATGTTGCAAAATTCGGCGAAGCTACTTTCAAAATTACAAGTGTTAAATATACTAGTGGCGATAAAGCAGCTATTACTGGTGATTTAAAAATTAAAGATATTTCTGCTCCAATTACTTTCACTGCTAGCATTAGAAATGCAGATGATAAAGGATTCTTTGCTGAAGCTTTCTTGCCATTTGATAGAACTTTATTTGGTATCAAATATGGTGTTGGTATGGTTGATTCTGAAGTTCAATTAGCAATACACATTTACGGAACTAAGTAATTTAAAATTACCTATAAAAAAAGCCTCCCTGATCAATCGGGGAGGCTTTTTTGTGGGATAGCTTTATTTAAATAGAATAACGCTCTTTTAAAACATGCAAGTGATGAAGGGCATGACCAAAAATAATGAAGCCCAGGGCATTCACCGAAATGGGCAAATTACTTGCTGTGCCTTTTTGCTTTAAGTCTTCCTCTGTAAAAGAACTAAATAATATATTGGTTGATTGTCTTACTATTTTCCATTCAGCAATCATTTCTTTCCAATTGCGATGGCTTGCAGTAGCATTTTTTGCATATTCATTTTCGTCAAAACCTAATAGCGAAGCTGGGTCTCTTCTTGCTATGGTTAATGCTCTGTAAGCAAAAATTCTTTCGGTATCAATGACATGCTGCAACATTTGTTTAATAGTCCATTTGTCTGGAGCATAGGCAAAATTTATTTTCTCGGTAGGAATGGCATTCCATGCATCTATAATTCTTTCGTTGTATTGCTGTACTAAAATGGAATAGTCTTTTCCACTGGTGTAGTTAATATAGGTTTGATGAAAACTTCCGTATTCTGTTGCACTGGGTCTGGGCATAATTTATTTTTATCTGTAAATATTGGTATTAAATCTTAATTAGTTGTTCTTTTCTTTTTAGCTGATTTAGTGGGCGTTTCGGAAGCTACCATTTTTGCTAATTGAATGGCTTTGGCTGCATTTACAATTCCACCCGCTTTAGCTATTTCTAAAAGTGTTTTAGCTACTTCATGTTGTGGTACAGGGTAAGAAGTTGTTATTTCTATAGGCACCCAAACTGATTTGATTAAAATGGACTTTACTTGTTCTGCACTAAGTTGCGGAAGGTAGGATCTAATTAAGGCAGCAATATTACTTACTATAGGAGAAGCCATGCTGGTACCGCTTAATATTCCATGGTTGTCTTTACCTGGAAAGGTGGAGTAAATTTTATTGCCTGGTGCTAAAAGGTCAACCACTTTTGGACCATAATTGCTAAAATCTGTTAAAAGGCTTTCTCCAATTAATTCATCGCTGCTTGCTGCAACAGTTAAAATATTTTTT
>CAINFN010000129.1 GCA_903848125.1 uncultured Bacteroidota bacterium | reverse complement strand
TTTAGACAAATTAGGATGATATAAATAATTATTTTTAAGAATTTTTAAACTAAAAAATAAATCTAGCCTATCCTTTTTTGTTAGTGTCTTAAATTTAAAAATTAGATACAGCCCGTTTCTGATAATATAGTATACTCTAATTGGCGAATGAATGATTCTTGGAGTTATCTTTAAATTTTTAAATGACCTGCCCATAACCCTTTCTCCAATTTGATGATTTAAAATAATATTTGAAAACATAACAACTTTATACCCTTTAGAGTTTACCCGATAAGAATATTCTGCATCAACAAAATCTATAAAAAGGCTTTCATTATAAACTCCGATAATTTTGAAAACCGATAAATCAATAATTGACCCAGATGTAATTAAAGAAAGTACTATTTGAGGTTCAGTTTGAATAGCAGTAAATTTAGGCATAAAGTTTACACCATATTGTCCAACTTTATCAATTTTGCAATCATTTATTTCATTTAAATATTTATCAAAATAGCCATCATCAAAACTAGAATCTTGATCCATAGTTAATAAGTAACCATACCCTTCTTTAGAAGCTTTTTCTGCAGCTATATTTAATCTTTTTGCAATTCCTTCATTTTCGCCATAAAAAATATATTCTACATGATCACCAATTTTTTTTGCTAAAAATTCCCATTCATTAGAAAATATTTCTGAGTTATCAAGTATATATAACTTACTCAAACGAGAAGAGTAAGTAAGGATATTATCGAATGTTTTTCGAGAATCTGGACTGTATAGAATAACCACCCCAGCTAATTTGTTTTGAATCAAGTCATTCATGATTGCAAATGTAAGATAAATGATAAAAAAATGCTAATTTCATCAATATAAACATTGCTTTATACCCATGAATAGTATATTTATTTCTATTTGTATTCCAGCATACAAAAGGACTCATTTTTTAAAAAGATTACTATCATCTATCGAAAATCAATCTTATACTAATTTTGAGGTCATTATATCTGATGACAGTAATGATAATTCTGTTGAACAACTCTTGAAAGAATTTACAGGAAAATTGGAGCTGAAATACTTTAAAAACGATAAAGCCCTTGGCACCCCATCCAACTGGAATCATGCCATTTCAAAAGCAACAGGAGAATGGATTAAATTGATGCATGATGATGATTGGTTTGCTAATGAGCATTCCTTAGAAAAATTTGCATCAGCTACTAAAAGTGGACACCCATTTATCTTCTCAGCCTATTCCAATAAAGTCGAATTAACTTATAAAACTGAAGTAGTTTTTTTTAATGAAAATTTAAAGACTGCCATTTTAAAAAATCCTTTGCTACTTTTAGCTAAAAATATTATAGGCCCCCCGAGCGTAACTTTATTTCATAATAGTATTAAGGATAAATATGACGAAGGTCTGAAATGGAGAGTAGACATTGAATATTATATAAGAAATATTAGTAAAGGAATTGAATTTACTTACATTAATGAACTTTTAATTAATGTAGGGGTGAGCGAAAGCCAAGTAACCAATTATTGTTTAAATGTTCCTTCTGTAGAAATTCCAGAAATGTTTATTCTATTGTCTAAATATGGCACAAGTCCATTAAAAAATATAATGGTTTATGATGCCTATTGGAGAATACTTAGAAACACCAATACTAATTCTAAGCAAAAACTTGAGTCTTTTGGACAAACGGAATGGCCAAAAGTTATATTCAGTATGGTTGAACTCCAATCTAAGTTTAACGAAAATATTTTACGAAACGGAATCATATCTAAAACATTAATGGGCATTTCTTATATTTATAATCTAACTAAATCAAATTTATAAGTATTGAAGCTTTCCATCATCATAGTAAATTATAAATCAGCTCAACTTATAGATGATTGCCTTACTAGCGCAAAGGCCTTTGAATCATTTAATGATTTCGAATGGATTATTATAGATAATCAATCTAATGACAATAGTAAGGAATTATTAACTTCTAAATACCCGGCATTAATCTGGATTGACATGGGTTACAATGCAGGATTCTCAAGGGCCAATAATGCAGGAATTAAAATTGCAAAAAGTGAAATAGTATTATTATTAAACCCAGATACCATCATTCTAAATGATGCTATCAATAAGTGTTTAATACAATTTGCCAATTCCTCTAACGTGGCATGTGGTGTTCAATTGTTAAATAAGAATTTATCAAATCAGATTTCAGGGAGTTATTTTATGAAAGGTGGTATTAATCATTTATTACCACTTCCTTATTGGGGTACACTGCTAAAGTTAATCTCTAAGATTTTATTTGTAAAAAAGCCAAGCATAGTAAAAGCTACAGATCACCAAGAAGTTCAATGGATAAATGGCGCCTTTCTAATGGTGAAAAAAAATGCTATGAATATGACTGGGCTCATGGATGAAGACTTTTTTTTATACGCAGAAGAAATTGAATGGTGTAGTAGATTGTCTCAATATGGAACACTAATGATTTACGGCCAGTTTCATGTGATTCATCTAATAGGAGAAACCATCACAAATGCTACCAAGTCAAATGACAGTAGTTATTTGAATATATATGATAAAAAAGGACTTCAGTTAATTTTAAGTAACCATTTAAGAATAAGAAAGCAATATGGGATATTCTGGTTTTTATTTCAACTGCTAAACTACACATTCGCAGTTCCAGTTTATTTTATATTAGGGCTATTTGAAAATATAATAAAATTAAGAAGCCCAATGAATGATTTAAAAAAAGTATTAGGCTTGGCTAAAAATGTAGGTATTGTATGGCGCTATTCAATATTAATACTACTCAATAAGCCGTATTTTTATAAAGTTCTCTAAACAAAGGCATATTTCAATATATTTGTTCTATGGGAATCATTCAAAAACAAGGCATGAAATCGTCATTATTTATAATGATAGGCTTTGTTATTGGCGCCTTTAACTTACTAGTACTATTCCCACTATTTTTCTCTAAATCGGACCAAGGATTAGTAAGAGCTATGATTGATATCGGTGCTACCCTATCCATATTCTGCACTTTAGGAACCCTTCCTGTAGTGTATAAATTTTACCCTTTCTACAATCAATACTTAGGCCCTAAAAAAAACGAACTGCCATTTATTACTTTAATGGTTAATCTAATTGGATTTGGTTTGCTTCTGTTTATTGGTTGGCAAGAAAAAGATTTTATCATTAGAAAACTAGGAAAATCGCCCGATTTAGCTGTTTACTTTAATTATGTATACCCCTATACCTTTTTATTCCTTCTATTTTTATGGCTGGAAGGATTTGCAATGGGTTTGAGAAAAGGCGTCATCACAAATTTCCTTAAAGAGACAGTAATTAGAATTTTAACCACCCTACTTATTTTAGCTTTTGGATTTAAGTTCATTACCCTTCCTACATTCATTACCCTCTTTAGTGGCATTTACTTAATTCCTGTACTTATTTTATTAGCCACTTTGATACAAACCAAAGAATGGTCGCTAAGGAATTTTAAAATCAGCAGCGTCACAAGAAGGCTTCGTGGAAGGATGATCAACTTTGCTTTATTTGTATTTGCTGGTCAATTTTTTAATTTACTAGCAAGAACCAATGATACTTTTTTAATTTTTGGTCTGCGTGGCTTAAGCGATACTGGCATATTTGCCATTGCTACTTATGTTTCTGCTATTCTTGAAATACCACAACGAAGTTTAAATTCTATTACAATTCCTGTTTTAGCCGAGTCTTGGAAAAATAAAGATATGGCCAACATTAAACATATTTACCACAAAAGTGTTTCTAATCTTTTAGCGATTGGACTATTACTTTTTGGCCTTATCTGGTTAAATATTGGCAACCTTGTTGCTTTCTTAAATTGGATAAGCCATAAACAAGGAGGGGGATACGATGCATTAACAAAACTTATTTTTATTTTAGGCTTGGCAAAATTAATAGACTTAGGCACTGGCGTCAATAGTCAAATTATTGGCACTTCCAATTATTGGAAATTTGATTTTTTTACCAATCTTTCTTATATCATTATTTCATTGCCTTTGAATTATTATTTGATAAAAAATTATGGCCTAGAAGGATTAGCCTTTTCCAATTTAGTAGCACTAACTTTATACAACAGTGTTCGATTTGGATTTTTAAATATTAAATTTAAACTACAGCCCTATACTTGGAGGCATGGACTTTTCTTAATTACTAGTATCGCTCTGATGCTTTTAGTACACCTCTTGCCAACTGTAAACAACATTGTATTGAATATTCTTATTCAATCATTCACTTTCGGAATTGCATTTTATGGATTGGCTTTTTGGATTAATCCTGCACCAGAAGTGCTATCCTTATTTAACTCCTTTTTCAACAACAAATTTTTGAATCTTTTTAAGAAAAAATAGTTTGCTAATACTATTATCCAATCAAAAATCCAATTAATTCTTTTTAGCAACAGTAATTAAATGAAATGGGTGATATTTATGCTGGATTTCAACTTTAAACCCAGTATAGGTCAACAAATCCCTGATTAACTCTAGGTTAAATACATGATGATGTACTGCTCTGTATGACAAGTTTTGAATAGTTCGTTCTTTTAGAAAATCTTTCGAGCCTAAAGCCTTGTCTAAATCCATATCATGTAAGTCAATTACTTCAGCGAAATGTGTATCATCATCTTCTTCTACTTCATTATTATAATCTTCAATTAGGTGCTCAAGCTTAGTAATTGGGCGTTTTCTATCAAAAGTGACACTACTATCTGGTAAAATTAATAATAGCATGCCGTTCTCTTTCAATATTCGTCTCCAATGCTTTAGTGCTTTGATAGGATTTGCAATATGTTATAATGAATGACTGGATAGTAAAAAATCAAATTGATTGTCTTTTAATAAACTTAAATCTGAACCTTCAGCAATATATTGATACCCAAAAAGATTTTTATAATAATTATAATT
>CAINFN010000128.1 GCA_903848125.1 uncultured Bacteroidota bacterium | reverse complement strand
GAGCCTTTGTTTTTGAAACTATTCTTATCAAGTCTGTAAATAAAAATTAGATAATATACTATTGCGTAGCGAACATTCGAGCAAAGCGAGCTGAGAGCCTAGGGATAGGTATATTATCTAATTTTTTACTTACTAAATACATTCCTTTAATTCCTTCTCTGTGTAAGCTAAACCATGTTGTTTTAATACATCATCTGGTACGCCTGCCCACATGTTGGGCACATTACCCATATAACCCAAATCCTTTACCCCAATTTCGGCTGTAAAAAATCCGGTGGCAACTAAATCTCTAATTTTATTAAAGAAGCTAACTCCTTGAGCCACTTCTGGAGCTGCTTTTTTAGGATAAGCAATTTCATCAACAATACCTATTTGTTCTTTAGCGGTACATTCTACAAAAGCCTTGCCATGTTTTTTATAGGTATGCAAATCCAACCATTTTAAACCACCGCGCATAGGCACTTGATGATCGGGCATGTCTTTTACAATAAACTCAATAAACGCTGGCACTTTAGCATCAGTCGCTGATCCACTTACTGCATCTTTAGGAATAATAATATCTGAAAGAATTGTAATGGTAGCCATTTCGTGTGCAGTGAAAAAATTAGGCTGTGCCTTTACTTTTACTAGGTAATCTTTTTCTTCTTGCATACGATCATCCATGTTCACTTCGGAAACGGTAGTGGCCGTATTTTTACAAGCTTCTATTAAAACAGTAGTTGAAACTGTTCCTAATATCATCGCTTTGATGGATTTTCTTCTGTCCATAATATTTTAAATTAAAATTTTATAAATTTTGTTAGTTTATTTTATTTAAAAACAAAATTATAAATTTTGTTTTTGTAACTGATCCAATACATATTCTGAAGTACGCATAGACAATGCTAAAATAGTCCATGTAATGTTTTTATCTGCTTGCGAAGTAAATACAGATCCATCCACACAGAATAAATTCTTACAATCGTAGGCTTGTCCCCACTCATTTAAAGGAGCTGATTTTTTATCTGCACCCATACGAACTGTTCCTGCTTCATGAATGATATTCCCAGGATTCGATAAACCATATTTATTACTTGCATCATCTTGATCTCCCCAAGTAATCACCGCACCCATTTCATGCATAATTTCACGGAAGGTTTCCTTCATGTGCTTTGCTTGCTTTACTTCATAATCTGAATTCTTACAAGCAAATTTCAACACTGGGATACCATATTTATCTACTACATCTGG
Organism: uncultured Bacteroidota bacterium; assembly: GCA_903848125.1. Taxonomy (GTDB): domain Bacteria; phylum Bacteroidota; class Bacteroidia; order Chitinophagales; family Chitinophagaceae; genus Sediminibacterium. The sequence continues at coordinate 2,571 of CAINFN010000128.1, read as the reverse complement.
ATCAATACTACATTTGTTTTCGAAACGAGGAACTGCTTCTCCACGACCACCCATTCCAACACTTGCACCATAAAAGAAACGGATATCTTCTTTTAATGATTCACCATATCCACCAGCTTCTTTAGTTTTACCATTGACTTGGAATTTTCCATTTAAACCTTGCGTTCCCATACCAAAGCCATAGCCAGGTTGACTCATGCCACCCCAATATTCAATATGATAACCGCGTGGAAAATCTAATTTTTTATTGTCTAACCACCAAGGTGTATACACGTGCATTCCGCCAACTCCATCTTCATTGTAACGCTTACGTCCAAATAAAGATGGTATCACACCGCCCAATGCAGCACCAGTAGAGTCATGTAAATAATGCCCTATCACTCCAGAACTGTTTCCTAAACCATTAGGATGTTTGGTAGATTTTGAGTTTAATAACAAACGTGCAGTTTCACATGTACTCGCACCAAGTATCACTACTTTTGCATTGATTTGATATTCTTGGTTGTCAAATTTGTTGACATAAGAAATACCAGCTGCTTTTCCTTCTTTGTCTGTTATAACTTCTCTTGCCATAGCGCCTGTAATTAAATCTACATTACCAGTTAATACAGCAGGTCTCACCAATACAGAGGAAGAAGAAAAGTCACCGTATACTTTACATGAACGATTACATTGACCACAATAAAAACAAGCTCCACGTTCATCATTTATTTTTTTAGTTAAAATAGATAAACGAGAAGGGATCACAGGAATATTAATTCCAGTAGCCGCTTTCTTAAACATCAGTTCATGTAAACGAGGTTTTGGCGGAGGTAAGAAAATTCCATCAGGATCATTCTCACGACCTTCGTTGGTTCCATATACACCAATTAATTTATCAATTTTATCATAGTAAGGTTTGATGTCCTCATAACCAATTGGCCAATCGTCTCCTAAACCATCTAAGCTTCTTCTTTTGAAATCACGTGGCCCAAAACGTAAAGAAATACGTCCCCAATGATTCGTACGTCCGCCTACCATTCTAGCTCTCCACCATTCAAATTTATCACTACCTGGCGTTTGCGTATAAGGTTCACCATCAATTTCCCAACCCCAAAATGAGGCATCAAAATCTCCGAAGGGTCTCATCTTAGTACTAGCTCCACGACGTGGTGAATCCCAAGGATTTTTTAACTGTGCTGAGTTTTTGCAGGATCAAATTCTGGACCTGCTTCTAATAAACAAACTTTTAATCCAGCCTTGGATAAAACATAGGCTGCCATTCCACCTCCAGCACCAGAACCCACAATTACTGCATCGTATTTTTTAGGAGATACTTTTACTTCAAAATTAGACATAGGAAAATCGTTTTTGCTATTATAATTAAAGAATGAATTTAAAGAAAAAATTGAATGAAATGCAAAAAAGTCCCCCTCATTTTATAAGTGGGAATTATTTGATTTAAAAAAAGGCAATAAGCTTAAACAAAGCCTTAAAGGGGTAAATAGGAATAATTAAGGATAAAAAGCAAAAGGCCCCGTTTATGGGGGCCTTTTGAAAAATCATTAGAGGATGTTTTTGTGAATTTTATATTTTATAAAAATTCACAAAAAATCAACTGCACCCCATAGAAGTTCCGCAGTTCAAACATTTATAACAGGTGCCGCTTCTTATTGTAATATGTCCGCAAGTGCTACATGCTGGCGCATCGCTTTGCATGCTTTTAGCTGCTGCTTGCACTTGATCCATAGAGCCTGCTGAAGCTTCCACTGCAACCGCTACGCTTGCTTTAGCCACTGGTGCTGGTGCTGTTACGCGAATGCTGCTAAGTTCAGGCTTGCCTACCAATGTAATATCTCCTTCTTCGCCTAAGTTCTCCACTGTAGGCTTATCTAATACATGTACTAAATCGGTTCTGCCTAAATATTCGTAAGCTAAAGAACGGAATATAAAGTCAACGATAGAAGTAGTGGTTTTAATATTTGGATGATCTACCATTCCAGAAGGTTCGAACTTAGTAAATACAAACTTCTCTACGAACTCTTCTAATGGCACACCATATTGTAAGCCAACAGAAATAGAGATAGCAAAGCAGTTCATTAAACTACGAAGGGTTGAACCTTCTTTTGCTAAGTCAATAAATATTTCACCTAATGTGTTATCGTTGTATTCACCTGTTCTTAAGAATAATACTTGACCGCCAATTCTAGCTTTTTGAGTAAAGCCACGACGCTTCGCTGGTAAAGATTTGCGCTCTACAATGCGAGATAATTGACGCTTGAATTTAGTGTCGGTAGAAGCAGCCATTCTTTTTTGAACTTCTTCTAATAACTCATCTACATTCAATTTACTTAAGTCTACTAATTGAGAACCGCCTTCTATACTTACTTCTTCGTCAGCAGTTGCGTCTGTTTTTTTCTTCTTATCAGACTTCGTACTTAGAGGTTGGCTTAATTTAGAACCATCACGGTAAATAGCATTTGCTTTTAAACCTAGGGTCCAGCTCAATAAATAAGAATCGGCAATTTCTTCAACAGTAGCTTCGTTAGGAAGGTTAATTGTTTTAGAAATCGCACCAGATAAGAATGGTTG
>CAINFN010000127.1 GCA_903848125.1 uncultured Bacteroidota bacterium | reverse complement strand
CCATGATTACTTTATCAAAGTCATCTCCACCTAAGTGGGTATCTCCATTGGTAGATTTTACTTCAAATACACCATCTCCTAAATCCAAGATAGAAATATCAAAAGTTCCTCCACCTAAATCAAACACAGCAATTTTTTGCTCAATATTTTTCTTATCTAAACCATAAGCCAAGGCTGCCGCAGTGGGTTCGTTTACAATTCTACGAACATTTAATCCTGCAATCTCACCTGCTTCTTTTGTTGCTTGTCTTTGTGCATCATTAAAATAAGCTGGAACAGTAATTACTGCGTCAGTTACTTCAGTGCCTAAATAATCTTCTGCCGTTTTTTTCATCTTTTGTAAAACCATCGCAGAAATTTCTTGCGGTGTATACATACGATCGTCAATTGAAACACGAACTGTATCATTTTCACCTTGCACTATTTTATAGCTCCAGTGACTTTTTTCTTCGGTGATTTCATTAAAACGACGTCCCATAAAACGCTTCACACTTGAAATGGTGTTTTCGGGGTTAGTAATGGCTTGACGCTTAGCAGGATCTCCTACTTTACGCTCCCCATTTTTTAAAAACGCTACTACAGATGGAGTGGTTCTACGCCCTTCATCATTTGCGATTACTACAGGTTCGCCACCTTCCATTACAGATACACAACTATTAGTGGTACCTAAGTCTATTCCTATTATTTTAGCCATAACGATTGATTTTCAATGATTAATTACTCTATTATTGACAATCTTTGTGCCATAAGCTGATAGGTGCAAATTTGTCATAAATGGCAGTAAATGGGCTTTCCCTTAGGCCTCATTTGACATAGAAATAGGAAAAATGGGTAGAAAAGGCAGAAAAGGGCGCTTATTCTATCCCTTTAAAAGTGAAATTCTTTTGGCTTGTGTAGCTAAAAATGACCACAAAGAAGGTGGTGACTATTTTGGCCATGGTGGGATACCATCCTAAATAATCTACAAAAAACTTCAAAAAGCCATAATTGAGTAAAACACAGCCCAACACCACAATAAAGTACTTCATTAATTGCTTTCGCTTTGTAACCGTAGTTTCTTGAAATACTACATACCTGCTCAGGTAGAAACCAATGGGGAAAGTAATGCAAAAGCTTATAATAAAAGAGGCAATATGAGGGCTTATCGTTAACCAGCCTAGATGTATAAATTGCTTTTGTAGAATAAAGTTATAGGATATAAAAAACAAAGTAATATCCAATATTGTATTTGCTCCACCACAGGCTGCATATCTGAACGTTTGCAAGGGCATCATTTTCTTAAAAACTGGATACACCCCATCAATCATGGCAAGAATAACTTTGCTAATAAAGTCGTGTAGTTTCAACATGTATGCGCTAAGATAATCTTAATTAATTACTTTTGCCAAAGGCAAGCCTATTTTATGAATTTGATAACTAATTTAAAGCAGACCGCTGCAACCCATTTACTAAAATTATATCAGGTGAATATCACCCCTGATCAAGTTTTAGTAAATGCCACTAAACCAGAATTTGAAGGGGATTATACCATTGTATTGTTTGCTTTTGTAAAGCAATTAGGTAAAAGCCCAGAGGTGGTTGGAAATGAATTAGGAAGCGCTATGCAAAAAGATTTACCCGACATCATTACCAATTTCAATATTGTAAAAGGGTTTTTAAATTTTACCATTAGCAACGACTATTGGTTTGAATTTATAAAAAACCTTTCTCCCAATGAACTAATGCCTGCTGTGGAGCATAAAAGAAAAATTATGGTGGAGTACTCCTCCCCTAATACCAATAAGCCTTTACACTTAGGTCATTTAAGAAATAATTTTTTAGGATGGAGTATTGCAGAAATTTTAAAACTGCAAGGACATGAAGTAGT
>CAINFN010000126.1 GCA_903848125.1 uncultured Bacteroidota bacterium | reverse complement strand
CTATTAAAATTGTAAATAAAAGTCGTCATCCTTTGCCAGAATATGCTACCCTTGGCGCTTCGGGGATAGATATAAGAGCCAATTTGGAGGAGCCAATTCAATTGAAACCAATGGATCGTTGTTTAATTCCAACTGGTTTGTTTTTAGCCATTCCCGATAACTTTGAAGCTCAAATTAGACCTAGAAGTGGATTGGCAATTAAGCAAGGGCTAACATGTTTAAATACACCTGGCACTATTGATGCTGATTATAGAGGTGAAATAAAGGTTATTTTAATTAACCTATCTACCGAGTTGCAAACAATACAAGACGGAGATCGAATAGCGCAAATGGTTTTTTGTAGTATAGAAAAAGCCAATTTTGAACTGGTAGTTGATTTAGAAAATACACAAAGAGGTACAGGTGGCTTTGGTCATACTGGAAAAAAATAAATAAGCAATGAAAAAAATTATACTCTTTATTGCTGCAGTTGTTTTTTTAATCTCCTGCTCCACTTATAAAAAAGTACAGGTATTAAAAGATGCGCTTTCGAAAAAGGATACAGTTCAAGTGCAATTGCTTTCTGAAAAATCAACAGTCGATTCTTCGGCGATTGTAAAAGATATTCTCGATAAAATTGATCAAACCAAGATTGACTTTAAAACGATGAATGCTCGTTTTAAAGTAGATTATGAATCCGAGGCCAATGCCGATAATTATATAGTAAATGTGAGTATCCAAAAAGATACCGCCATGTATATTACAATACGGGGTGCTATGGGGGTGATTGGGTTAAAAGCAATTATTAATAAAGACAGTATTGTTTTAGTTTATCCTTTAAGGAAAAATAAAAAAATAGAATACAAGTCTTTAAGTTTCTTGCAAGAGGTAATCAAGATCCCTTTTAATTATAATACCATACAAAGTTTGATTATTGGAAATCCTATTTTCATGGACAACACAAAAGTGGTATCCTATAAACAAAATAATAATAAATTTGAAGTGGGTATGATTGGAGTGTTGTTTAAAAATTTAATTGTTTTAAATGAAGATCATACCAGAGTGCTTCAACTAAAATTGGATGATATTGATATAGCTCAGCATCGCACCTGTGCTATTTCTTATAGCAATCATGTTCCTGTTAATCAATTTCAATTTCCTATAGATAGAGCGTTGATTGTTTCTGGACAATCTCGATTAGAAGTGCACATGGAAATAAAGGAATTTGATTTTAATGAACCTTTAAAATATGCATTTAGTATTCCCAAGCCTGGGAAAAGGAAATAAGTAAAAAAAGAGTATGATAAAAAGGGCGATTCTGTTTATAGTTTTATTGGGGGGCATGTCCATTGCTTCATTGGCACAAGATAATTTGTCAAGAGAAGATTTGCAGAAAGAATCTCAAGCCATACGTAAAGAAATTGATGAATTGAATTTATTGTTGCAACAAACTAAGAAAAATAAAAAAAACTCATTAGGTCAATTGGCTGTCATCCAAAGTAAGATTGCCAAAAGAGAAGCATTGATAAAAGGAATAGCCAGGCAGGTGAAAATTCTGGATGATGCTATTTATACCAACCAATTAGATGTTCAAAAATTAAATAAAGATTTAGATACCTTAAAATCTAAATATCAAAAAAGCATCATTTTTGCATATAAAAGTAGAAGTGGTTACGAATACCTAAATTTTTTATTTTCTGCCAATAGCTTTAATGACGCAGTAAAAAGAATTACCTATTTAAAAAGCTATAGACAAAATAGAGAAGCGCAAGCGCATACCATTGATTTGTCACAACAGGATTTAAATGTTAAAATAACTCAACTGGGTTCAAATAAAAAGGATCGATTAAAAACATTAACCGTTCAAAGTGAACAATTGAAAGTGTTGGTAGATGATCGAAAAGAGCAGGATAAAATAGTTAATCAGCTAAAAAATAGAGAACAAGAAATTAATGCGCAGGTACGTCAAAAAGAAGCACAAAGAAAGAAAATGCAAAATGCATTGTTGACTATTATCAGACGTGAAACCGTAGAAGCAGAGAAAAAGGAAAAAGAAAGAGTTGCCAAATTAAAAGCAGCTAATGATATTGCAAAAACAAATGCTAAAGTGAATACTGAGACGCCGGTTATTGCCAAGTCCAATACAAAAAATACGAAGGTGATCAATGCCGAAGGAGGCTTAACTAGCACCACTGATAATCGTCCTTACTCTGCATTAGAAACCACCGAAGAGGGAAGAGAAGCATCTATTTCTTTTGAAAATAACAAAGGAAATTTGCCATGGCCGGTAGATAAAGGAAATGTATATATTCATTTTGGTGTTGAGAATATTCCTGGTACTAAATTAAATCGTAAAAGCGATGGCATCGAATTGGCATTGCCTAAAGGCACTTCTGTAAAAAGTGTAGCCAACGGTATCGTTAAGTATACTGGAGATATCAATGGCGATCTCACTGTTTTTGTTCAACATGGAAAATATTTTTCTACTTATACGCATTTAAGTAGTATCAATGTAAGTGTAGGGCAGGAAGTAAGGGCAGGTACTTTGCTAGGAAAATCAGGAATTAATTTAGACGGAGAAGGTGCTTTGCTGTTAATGATTAATAATGAAAAAGGGGTATTTTTTGATCCCGAAAATTGGTTAAAAAATAGAAGGTAATTTTTGAGATACTTTTTTTATATTACAATCTATTAATTGATTGTTATGTCAAAATATATCTTATCCTTTGATCAAGGCACGACCAGTAGTCGCGCCATTTTATTTGATCATCAAGGACAAATCCACGCTACATCGCAAAAAGAGTTTACTCAAATTTTTCCTAAGCCAGGTTGGGTAGAGCATGATCCATTGGAAATATGGAGTACGCAAATGGGGGTAGCCACAGAAGCGATAAGTTCAAAAGGACTAGCTGTGGATGATATTGCAGCCATTGGCATTACCAATCAAAGAGAAACTACCGTAGTTTGGAATAAGATAACTGGGGTACCTATTTACAATGCTATTGTTTGGCAAGACCGACGAACAGCAGACTTTTGTGATGAATTAAAAAAGCAAGGTAAAGCGGCTTTGATTCAAGAAAAAACTGGATTGGTGATTGATGCTTATTTTTCTGGTTCAAAAGTAAAGTGGATTTTAGATCATGTGCAAGGAGCAAGAGACTTAGCTAATAAGGGAGACTTATTATTTGGTACGATAGATACTTGGTTGGTTTGGAAATTAACCAATGGTAAAGTGCATGTAACGGATGTGACCAATGCATCTCGTACCATGCTTTTTAACATTCATACTTTAGCATGGGATGCGGAGTTGTTAAAAATCTTAGAGGTGCCCTTAAACATGTTACCTCAAGTAAAAAGTAGCAGTGAAGTATATGGTCATACCAATCAATTATTTGCGCATCATGAAATTCCAATAGCAGGCATCGCAGGAGATCAACAAGCTGCCTTATTTGGGCAAATGTGTACAGCGCCAGGCATGGTAAAAAATACTTATGGCACTGGTTGTTTTATGTTGATGCATACTGGAGAAAAAGCAGTGAGTTCAAAAAATAATT
>CAINFN010000125.1 GCA_903848125.1 uncultured Bacteroidota bacterium | reverse complement strand
GATGTATTAAAAAAGGCGGTTCCTTTATTTGACGGAGGCTTTACAGTAGGTGGTTTGGTAGGCAATGGCCATAGTTTTATTTTAAGAGATGCCCATGGTATCCGACCTGCTTATTATTATATAGACGATGAGGTAATTGTAGCAGCAAGTGAGAGAGCGGCTATTAGAACTACTTTTAATGTAGCAGAAAATGAAGTTTTGGAATTGATGCCTGGCCAGGCCTTGCTAGTGGATAATGAAGGCAATTACAAAATAGAGCAAATCATAGCTCCAAAAGAAAGACGTGCTTGTTCTTTCGAAAGAATTTATTTTTCTAGAGGTAGTGATGAAAAAATTTATAGAGAACGTATTGCACTAGGCAATCATTTAAGTAAGATAGTGCTTGAACGTATCGACAACGATTTAAAAAATACTATTTTTTCTTATATACCTAATACAGCCGAAGTAGCCTTTTATGGTTTGGTTAAAGGCATGGAAACATACCTTAATAAAATTAAGGTTGAAAGAATTTTAAGTTGGGGTAATGATGTCAGTGAAGAGAAGTTAGAGGCCATGATTAATCGTAAAATTAGACAGGAAAAAATTGCGATTAAAGATGTAAAACTACGCACTTTCATTACCGAGGATACCAACAGAAATGAAATGGTACAACACGTATACGATATTACTTATGGTACTGTGCGCAAGGATGAAGACACCTTGGTGATTATTGATGATAGTATTGTAAGAGGTACTACTTTAAAAGAAAGCATCATCAGAATGTTGTCACGCTTAGGCCCTAAAAAAATAATTGTCGTTTCTTCTGCACCTCAAATTAGATATCCCGATTGTTATGGAATAGATATGAGTAAGATGGGCGATTTTATTGCCTTTAGAGCAGTGATTGCCTTATTGAATGAAAAAGGAATGACTCATGTGATTGACGAAACTTATCAAAAAATCATAGAATTAGAAGCGACCAATGAATTACATACAGAAAATGTAGTTCGACAATTGTACAAACCATTCACCCCGAAAGACATTTCAGATAAAATTGCTCAATTAATTACCCCTGAAGATATTAAAATACCGGTTGAAGTGATTTATCAAACCATCGAAGATTTACATGATTGTTGCCCAACCAATACTGGAGATTGGTATTTTACAGGAAATTATCCAACCCCAGGTGGCAATAAGGTGTGTAATAAAGCTTTTAAAAATTATGTCGAAGGGAAAAATGTCAGAGGGTATTAATTAGAAATAAACGTATTCACAAAAAAGGATCCTAACTTATTAGGATCCTTTTTTTATAGGTGAACTATTTTATAAGTAAACTATTTTAATACTTAAACTCTATAACAAATAGCATTGATATTCATACCTGCCCCAACGGATGCAAAAATAACTACATCGCCTTTATTTAATTGGTGTTCCTTGTATTTTCCATGTTTTACCATATCGTATAAAGTGGGGATGGTGGCCACCGAGCTGTTGCCTAAATCATGGATACTCATTGGCATCACATTTGATGGTATGTCTTTGATGCCATATAATTTAAACAAGGCTTTGATAAATCCTTCATCCATTTTTTCGTTGGCTTGATGTAAAAAGAATTTTTTTACATCATGAATGTCCACGCCTGCTTTTTCGATACACTCTTTCATGGCAATAGGCACATTTTTAATAGCATACTCATATACTTTACGGCCCTTCATCTTAATGTATCTAGTAGCTTCTTCTCCTTCTGGATGGTAAGACTTACCTAAGTATAAGAAATAGGTTTCATCCATACAATGGCTTTGCACACTGCTTGCTAATATTCCACTTACATCATCTGTTGAATTTTCTACAATACAGGCACCGGCACCATCACTAAAAATCATGCTGTCTCTATCATGTGGGTCCACCACGCGACTCAAGGTTTCAGCACCAATCACCAAACATCTTTTGGCTAAACCAGATTTAATAAAAGAATCGGCTTGAATGACACCTTGAATCCAACCTGGACAACCAAACAATATATCGTAGGCCACACAGCTTGGATTTCTAATACCTAATAAGTTTTTTACTCTTGAAGCAATGGCTGGTATGGTATCAGATTGAATGGTGTCTGCTAATACGTTGCCAAAATTGTGTGCAACTATTATTTGGTCAATTGTTTCAGGGTCAATACCAGCATCTTTAATTGCTAGTTCAGCAGCTTTGGTAGCTAGGTCAGAAGTGTTTACATTTTTCTCTGCATACCTTCTTTCATAAATACCCGTAATGTCTTTAAATTTTTCAAATATTTCATCATTAGGGGTGGTGATTTTTATACCATCCTCTCCATAAAAACTATGGTCCTTAAAAGATTTATTTGAAACTACAACTCCAGGTATATAGCTGCCTGTTCCGGTAATTATTGTCGCCATTTATAAAAGTGGTTAAGTTTAACAATCGTAGAAGAAACTAAGGTATGTATTTATACTGAATCTATATGTATTTATCGCCTTTGTGCCTTTTTACTTCGGCAACATATTCTTTGATAGATTGTTCTTTTTCTTTACTACAAATAAGTAATACATCTTTTGTATCAACTATAATAAAGTCGTCTATTCCTTGTACTACAACTAATTTATCTTTAGGTGCATTAATCATACACTTGGTGGCATCAATTACAATGACATTATCAGAGACAACCGCATTCCCAAAATAATCCTTTTCCATATTCTCATAAGCACTACTCCAAGTTCCTAAATCACTCCAGCCAAAAGAAGAAGGCAATACATACACATTATTGGCTTTTTCCATGATAGCGATATCTATTGAAATATTGGTACACTGCGGGTAAATTTTTTCTATCGCTTGCTTTTCTTTGCTAGTATTAAAGTTTGTTTTTTCTTGATCAAATAGTTCAAACATTTCTGGTTGATATTTTTCAAAAGCCTTTAATATGGCGCTTGCTTTCCAAGCAAAAATACCAGCATTCCATAAAAAGTCGCCACTGGCCAAAAAAGATTCAGCAATTTCCTGTGTAGGCTTTTCTGTAAATGTTTTTACTTTATAAACACCATTACTTACTTCTAAACCTTCGTATTGGATATAACCATAACCGGTATTCGGGTTGGTTGGCTTAATTCCTAAAGTAGCTAAAGCGTTAATGTTAGAAACAAAGTCAAGCGCTTTTTCAACTATCTTTTGAAAATTTTCTTGTTCTAAAATTAAGTGATCACTTGGAGCAACTATAAAAGTGGCATTAGGATCTATTTGTGCTAATTTAAATGATATATAAGCAATACAAGGAGCCGTATTTTTTTTACTAGGCTCCGCTAAAATATTTTGAACTGGTAATTGAGGCAATTGTTTTTTTACAATGTCAACATATTCTTCCGAGGTGACAATGAAAATATTTTCTGCAGGTATAAATTGTATATACCTTTCGTAAGTCCATTGAATTAAAGTTTTTCCAGTATTTAAAACATCTAAAAATTGTTTGGGATAGGCAGTTCTACTCATGGGCCAAAATCTACTTCCAATTCCACCGGCCATAATGGCTACATAATGATGTTTATTTTGCATAAGCACTTTTATTTATAAAATTCCTTCTTTCATTAAATCGTGAATATGTATCATCCCAATATATTTTTTATCAGCAGCTACTATCAATTGGCTGATATCATTTTTTTCCATTAAGGCCAATGCTTCTACTGCCAATGCATTTGGACTAATCGTTATAGGAGCGGCGTGTGCTATTTGAGCAGCTGTTAAATCTTGCAAACTTGAATATTGTTCAAGCATGCGACGAATGTCTCCGTCGGTAATGATCCCTAATACATTTTCTTTTTCATCAATTAAAACCGCAGCCCCTAATCTATTTTTTGAAATGATAAGAATTACTTCTTTTAATGGAGTGGTATTTACTACTGCTGGTTTAGGATTTACCTGTGCCATTTGTCCTGTGGTCAATGTCAATCTCTTTCCTAAATTTCCACCAGGATGAAATTTTGCAAAATCAGTTGCTTTAAATTCTTTTATTTCCATTAAACACATGGCCAATAAGTCACCCATCACCATTTGAGCAGTAGTGGACGAAGTAGGCGCTAAATTATGAATACAGGCTTCTTTGGTAACAGTAGTATCTATTATCCATTTAGCTTGTTTTGCTAAGTAGCTTTCTCTATTACCTACCATGGCTACTAATGTATTGCCAAAATTTTGAATGAGTTGAACTAAGTTTTTTATTTCTGGACTCTCTCCACTCTTACTAATGATTAAAATAATATCAGCAGGCTGAATCATACCAGCATCACCATGAATGGCATCGGCTGCATGTAAATACAAGGCAGCTGTTCCAGTAGAGTTTAAAGTAGCTACCATTTTTTGAGCAATGATGGCGCTTTTTCCAATGCCACTAATCACCAATCTGCCCTTGGAAGCATAAATGGCTTTTACTACTTCTACAAAAGCAATATCAATATGAGCTTGTAAGCTATTGATAGCATCCGCTTCTATTGTAAGCGTTCTATTGGCAATGGAAATAATTCGTTGGTCCATAGGCGATATAAGAATCAGCAAAGTTAATGTTTCATAGACATTGATGCCCTATTTTTCAAAAAGCTTTATTTTTTAAAAAATATTTACTTGAGATTTAATAATAGTGAATTATTTTCGTTAACTTATATATCAACTCATGCCGAAATAGTTGATTTTAAGATAATTACAGATGCCCACTTCCAAAAAAACCATAAAAAAAGCTGCTCCTGCCTCTAAAAAGAACGCTCCATTTAGTCTTGAGGCCATTTTGAGCGCATTGGAGCAATATTTTGGTTTTAAGGCTTTTAAGGGCACCCAGGAAAAAGCCATCCTTTCTTTATTAAGTGGAAGAGACACTTTTGTAATTATGCCTACAGGGGGAGGTAAGAGCTTATGTTACCAGTTGCCTGCTTTAATGTTGCCAGGTTGTGCCATTGTAGTTTCTCCTCTGATTGCTTTAATGAAGAATCAGGTTGATTTAGTAAGAGGGTATAGCGAAAACGATGAAGTAGCTCACTTTTTAAATTCTTCTTTAAATAAAGGACAAATTAAAGAAGTAAAGGCCGACTTATTAAATGGCAAAACCAAATTATTATATGTTGCTCCGGAAACTTTAACCAAACAAGAAAATTTAGATTTTTTCAGTGATTTACAAGTTTCCTTTTTTGCCGTAGATGAAGCCCATTGTATTTCGGAATGGGGTCATGATTTTAGACCCGAATACAGAAGGTTAAAAGAGATGATGGAGGAAATAAATCCGACCGCACCCATTATTGCATTAACTGCTACCGCTACGCCAAAAGTACAAAGTGACATTGTTAAAAATTTAGCTTTACGTGACCCTGAGGTTTTAATCTCGTCTTTTAATAGGGCTAATTTGTATTATGAAGTACAACCAAAAGTTAAAAAAGAAGTCACTGTTAAAAGTATTGTTCGTTATATATCTCAACATAAAGGGAAAAGTGGAATTATTTATACGCTTAATAGAAAAACAACCGAGGAGTTGGCCGATTTATTAAAAGCGAATAAGATCAAAGCAGTAGCCTATCATGCAGGGCTTGATCAAAAATTAAGAGCCGAAAGACAGGATCAATTTTTAAATGAAGATGTACAGGTAATAGTGGCGACAATAGCTTTTGGAATGGGTATTGATAAGCCAGATATTAGATTTGTAATACACTATAATATTCCAAAGTCCATTGAAAATTATTACCAAGAAACCGGGCGTGCAGGAAGAGATGGTTTAGAAGGAAACTGTATTCTATATTATTCGCATAAAGATGTTTCAAAATTGGAACATTTTTTAAGAGACAAGCCACTTAATGAAAGGGAAGTAGGTGCTCAATTAATTGACGAGACAGTCGCTTTCGCAGAAAGTGGTGCATGCAGAAGAAGAAGTTTGTTGCATTATTTTGGTGAAAGTTGGGCAGATACCAATTGTGGAAATTGTGACAATTGTTTACATCCAAAAGAAAAAATTGAAGCTAAAGAGCAGCTGGTACAATTGTTAAAAGTAATTGAAGCCTTCGATGAACGTTTTGTTGCAGATTACGTAATTCAAGTTTTAGCTGGAGAGTACACCCCTCAATTAGGCTTATACAGGCATGAGCAACTCCCAGTATTTGGAATTGGAAAAGAATATGATCATTTATTTTGGAATAGTATGGTGCGTCAAGCCATGTTGGATACTATGATTGAAAAAGATATCGAAGAATATGGTTTATTGAAAATTACTACTAAAGGCCATAAGTTTTTAAAGAAACCTACCAGCTTTAAAATGGTGTTAAACAATGTTTTTGATGATGCGAATGCTGAAGATGATGACCAGGATGGGCCTGAAGGTGCTGGCACCACAGACGATGCCTTGTTTGAGATGCTAAAGGATTTGAGACAAAAAGAAGCTAAGAAAATTTCTTTACCTCCATTTGTAATTTTTTTAGAAACTTCTTTGCAGGATATGGCCACTTTATATCCTACTACTTTAGAGGAATTGGAAAGATGTCAGGGAGTAAGCAAGGGTAAAGCCATTAAGTATGGCAAGCCTTTTGTGGCAATGATTGAGAAATATGTAGAAGAAAATAACATTGAGAAACCAGATGACTTTGTAATGAAGTCTGTGGCCAATAAATTCAATCATAAAATTTATATCATCCAAAATGTTGACAAAAAAATTCCTTTAGAGACCATTGCAAAAAACAAAGACCTTAAGTTGGAAAATTTATTGGAAGAAATGGAAACGATTGCAGCCAGTGGAACAAAATTGAATTTAGATTATGCCATTGATGAATGGCTAGATGAATATGACCAAGCTGAAATTTTAGAATATTTTAAAAATTGCGAAACCTCTTCGCTCCAAATTGCTCAAGAAGAATTAAGTGAAAATAATTATTCCTGGGAGCAGTTGAAAATTATGCGTATTAAATTTTTAAGTGTCGTAGGTAATTAATTCAATAAATTAGTATTGTATTAATGGGTAGAGCTATTATTAGCGCTTAAAAAAGAATTCACCCTATCTGCTACATTTTTTCTTACGCTTAAGTAATAAAAATTATAATCAGCAATATGATAATTCTCTGTTTTGTATAAAAAGCTACCAAAAAAATGAGGCTTTGCTGTCCATAACACACCTCCATGGTTTGCCGCACCTACAACATTGGGAATTATTTTATTAAAATTATACAATACCGCGCCTGTGTTTTGGAACCTATCCACATTCGTTATAGTATTTGACCAAGAAAGTGGATTGGTAACAATGGCTGTATATTTCTCCTTTTTTACGAATTCAGTTTCAAACCCTTCATGTAAAGTTCTCCAAGAACAAATACATCCTGTAGCATTGGGTGTTTCGCAGGCCTTTAGTGATGTATAAATAGCTGGGTCAACTGGTATGCCTACAACATAAGCCACTACTAATTTTTTACTTAAGGGTTTGCCATCAAAAAATTCTTTTAGTAATCTAATGGTATGAGTGGAGCCTTGACTATGCGATGCAATAATAATGGGTCTGCCATTATTATAATGCTCCAAATAATATTCAAAAGATTTTTTTACATCTTGATAGGCTGTATCAAAAGCAGCCAATGCATAACCGGTATCTACTTTATTATTGGGGGTATAAGATTTAATATTTGCTTGACGATACCTTGGTGCAAAGATTCTACCTGCTTCATTGAATATAGAAGCTTGATTAAGGACCACATAATAATCTGTTGTATAATTGATTTTATAATCATTTAAACTAGCATACCAGCCGTAGGGCCTTGTGCTATCTAAATAAGTAGTTGGGTGCACAAAAAAGACATCTACATTGGTATTGGGATGATAGCTGGCTTTCAGCGGCGCAGGCACACTGTCTGAAGGATCCTTCTTGTCGGGATGAGCAGCCCAGTATTGCAAGTTGCTGTAATCAGGCACTTCTTGGTACTTTTCTTGAGCATAAACTGCTTTTAATTTTGTTAAATTGCTTTCAGCACAGCTGCTTAAAAGAATGATTATAAAAAGGGAGAAACAGAGGCGCATGAAGTATAAATTTTTCATTGTGACAATTGCAAAGATAAACTAGGTTATTTAAATTAGACAGCCAGAAGGACTTTTTGTTTAATTTAAAACTGCTTCTGCTTAAAAATTAATATTTTTAGGTACAATCGCTTCACAAATTGAAACTAGTAAGACATATTCACTTTTTAATAGCTGTTTTTAAACACAGCTTAACCGCTTTTGGGGGGCCTCAAGTGCATCTGGGATTAATGCAATATCGTTTTGTAGACCATCGTAAAGATGTAACTACCGAGGAATTGTTGGAGTACAATGCCTTTTGTCAATTACTTCCTGGCGCTTCTTCTACCCAAACAATTATTTTAGTGGCGCATAAAAGAGGGGGTACCCCCTTGGCTTTTATTACTTTGTTGGTTTGGATATTGCCTGCTACTATATTAATGGCATTGGCTGCCATTTTATATAGTTATTTTGATTTTATGCAACAACTAAAAAGTTTAAGGTTGCTTCAACCTATGGCCATAGGGTTTATTGCCAGTGCAACCATTGTGTTGTATAAAAAATCTATAAATAGTACCATTACCAAAGTAATTTTTATTTGCAGTAGTTTAATAATTCTAATCATTTTTAAAACGCCATGGGCCATTCCATTGGTCATTATTTTTGCAGGATTGGCCACCAATTTTAGTAAAAAAAGAATTCCTAATGATGGAGCAGCGCCTAAAGCCCTTAAATGGGGAGGGCTTATTATATTTATTTTACTTTTTATTACCGCAGGTTTTTTATCGGAACAAGCCACTAGGCATCATTGGCAAAATCAAAAAACACTAAATTTATTTGAAAATAATTATCGTTTTGGTAGTATGGTTTTTGGAGGAGGTGATGTGCTCATGCCTATGATGTATGAACAATATGTAGCAAGGCCTAATTCAGAACACATCAAAAAAAGTAAGAGAGAGGTATTAAAAATATCCAAAGAAGCATTTTTAACCGGATCTGGTATTGTGCGTGCTATGCCTGGTCCAGTTTTTTCAATTGCTAGTTTTACTAGTGCTCTACTATTAAAAGATAAAGGAATTGCATGGCAAATTGCAGGTGCATTTATTGGAAGCTTAGGTATTTTCTTGCCTAGTTTTTTTATTGTTTTATTTTTCTTTCCTATTTGGCAAAATTTAAAAAAGTATGCCATTTTTTATAGATCATTAGAAGGCATCTATGCAGCAGTGGTAGGTATTATGTTAGGCGCTATGCTTTATTTTATTAAAGATTTAGTCTTAGAAATAGATCAGTTTACTAGTTTTAATCTAGTAAGTTATTTGTTTGTTTTTGTTGCAAGCACTTATCTTATTTATACGCATAAACTAGCATCACAATGGGTTGTTCTACTAACTATTGCAGTAGGATTTTTAACTACTTTATTTTGATACAATCTTTAAAAAGGTAAAAACCTGTTAATTATTTTAAGTTCCAGTTAAAATTAAAATAAGCTTTCTTAATATTGCAATCATCATGAATGTAAAGCGTTACGTAATTTCTTTTTTTTTAGTGGTTTTGTTTTTCAAGACGCAGGCCCAAAACTTGACAGTAAGTGGTATCGTTTATGATATTTCAGGAAGAAGACCTATTGAGTCAGTAATAGTATTTAGCAATAACAATCATGCCTTTACCGATTCGCTTGGAAGGTATGTAATCACTGTTAAATCAAATGACTCTGTATGGTTTTCTTTATTTGGTAAAAACACGCATAAGTATCCTTTAGACACGGTCGAAGATTTAAGAAATTTTAATGTGATGATACATGTGGCAGGTTTTGATTTGCCTGAAGTACGTGTTAGAAATAGTTATTACAGATTAGATTCTCTACAAAACCGAAAAGACTATGCTCAATTTTTTAACTATCAACCTCCTGGCATTCGATTAGGCGGGGGCAATCAGCAGTTATTTGGCCCAAGTGGACTCACTATTGGACTAGATTTAGATGAGATTATCAATATGTTTCGTTTTAAGCGGAACAGAAATTTACAATTCCTTCAAACTAGGCTTGTAAAACAGGAACAGGAGAAATATGTCCAATATCGTTTTACCAAACGTTTTGTTATGAAACTAACTCATTTAGAGGGGGAACAATTGGACCGATTTATGACCTATTGTAGGCCTGCCTATGAGGTGCTGGGCTTGTTAAACGACCTAGAACTTGGCTATTATATAGAAAAAAAATACCAAGCCTTTAAAAGCCTACATTAAGCTCCCTTTAAGCCCTTGGCCGTTCATCTATATTTTTTCCCTAAAAAACATATTTTGGTTATCTTCAAGCCCTAAATTTTAGCGTTTTGAGAAAGATATCAATTTTGGCTATTGCTTGCTCTTTTTTGGCCATTGCCTGTAAAGAGAAACCAAAGGCTTTCGATAAGTTTAATTCCAATGCACCCGTTACTGTAGACGTTGCTATTGCTGCCAATCAGCATGTAGATAAAGTAGTGGAGGTGAATGGTTCAGTGGCTGCCAAGGATTTTGTAGAATTACGTCCCGAAATTAACGGCCGTGTTGTTTTCTTACAAATACCGGAGGGAAAACAAGTGCAAGCAGGCACCGTACTTGCAAAATTAAATGACGCTGACTTACAAGCACAATTAGAAAAAATTAAAGTACAATTAGAGTTAGCGACCATCAATGAGCAAAGAAATTTACAATTGTTAAAAGTGAAAGGAATTAATCAAAGTGATTACGACATTTCACTACAACAAGTAAAAAGTTCAAAAGCAGATTTATCCTATACGCAATCATTGATTGACAAGACCATCATAAAAGCACCCTTTACTGGACAATTGGGATTGAGACAAATTAGTTTGGGTGCGTTTATTAATACTACCACCACTATTGCTACTTTGCAAAAAACAGATCATTTAAATATTGATTTTACTTTACCAGAAATATATGGAGCCTATGTTAAAGTAGGTAAGAGTGTTAAGTTAGAGGGGATCTCGGAATCAAAACAAAAATTAACAGCAACCATTATAGCTATTGAACCACAAATTATAGCTACCACTAGAAATATAAAAGTGCGTGCAACTTTACAAGGAAAGATGTCACCAGGGGCCTATGTAAAAGTTTATTTAAGTGATAATTTACAAAAGCCTTCCATTTTAGTACCGGCAAACGTGCTTATACCAGAATCAAAAAATAAACAAATCGTTTTAGTTAAAAACGGGGTAGCTCAATTAACTGAAGTGCAAACTGGCTATCGAACGGCTACTTCTGTTGAAATTACAAAAGGGGTGAATGTTGGCGATACCATTGTAGTGGCAGGTATGTTGTTTGTAAGAGATGGTAATAAAATAAAAATAGGCAAAACACTTTCTATTCTTGATATTGCAAAATAGCTCCAATTAAATAGTATTATTAGATGAATATATCTGAACTTTCTCTTAAGCGACCCGTATTAGCAACAGTAATGAATATTGCTATTGTCATATTCGGCTTGGTTGGTTTTTCATTTTTAGCATTAAGAGAGTATCCTGCGATTGATCCTCCTATCGTAAACGTAATGACTTCCTACACTGGAGCGAATTCAGAAGTAATACAAAGTCAAATTACAGAACCGCTTGAAAAATCTATCAATGGTATACCAGGTATTAGAACCATCAATTCATCTAGTTCGGTGGGTTCTTCTAACATTACAGTTGAATTTAATTTAGGAGTAAATTTAGAAACTGCCACCAATGATGTAAGAGATAAGGTAAGTCAGGCCTTGCGTAATTTACCACAAGATGTTGATGCGCCTCCAATTGTATCTAAGGCGGATGCCAATGCTGACTTTATCGTCATGATGACTTTAAGGAGTAAAACTAAAAGTGCTTTAGAATTAACAGAATACGCCGAAAATGTTTTGCAACAACGCTTTCAAACCATTGATGAAGTGAGTAATGTAGCTGTTAGAGGCAAAAGATTCTCCATGCGTATTTTTCCGGATCCAGATTTATTAAATGCTTATGGTATTGCCTTTAATGACATACAAACTGCATTAAACAAAGAAAATGTAGAGTTGCCTGCAGGTATAATTTACGGTCAAAAAACAGAATTTATTATCCGAACATTAGGAAGATTAACATCAGAATCGGATTTTAGAAATATTATTTTAAAAGAAGACGCCACAGGGATCATTAGATTGGGTGATGTAGCTAAGGTGGAACTAGGCCCAGAACAAGAAGATCAAGGGGTTTACTTTAATGGGGTACAATCGGTAATGATTTCATTATCTCCACAACCTGGTGCGAATTATATTAAAATTGCAGATGAGTTTTACAAGCGTTTAGAAGAAGTGAAGAAAAGCAATAAATCAGACATTGAATTTGCAGTACCTATTGACAATACAAAAAGTGTTCGTCGTGCATTACAAGAGGTGAAAGAAACCATATTTATTTCATTTGTATTAGTAGTGTTGGTTATATTTTTCTTTTTCAGAAACTGGTTAATTGCTATTCGACCTTTGATTGATATTCCTATTTCATTGATTGCTACTTTCTTTATCATGTACATAGCAGGTTTCTCAGTAAATGTATTAACCTTATTGGCTATTGTACTTGCAACCGGCTTAGTGGTGGATGATGGTATTGTGGTCACGGAAAATATATTTAGAAAAATTGAAGAAGGGTTGCCTTTAAAGGAAGCGGCACGTGAAGGAAGTAAAGAAATTTTCTTTGCAGTTATTTCCACCTCCATCACTTTAGCGGTGGTGTTTATGCCTGTTATCTTTTTACAAGGATTTGTGGGTTCTTTATTTAAAGAATTTGGAGTAGTGGTGGCGAGTGCTGTATTGGTATCCGCCTTTGTTTCCTTGACTATTACCCCCGTATTAAATGTTTACTTAAATAGAAAAGATGGCAAACATGGTAAATTTTATGAACGTACTGAACCTTTTTTCAAAGGACTAGAATCGGGCTATAAAAATTTATTAAATAAATTCTTGAATGTACGTTGGATGGCCTGGGTGATTATTGCTTCTTGTATTGGGCTTATCTTTTTTATTGGAAAAAATATACAAAGTGAATTGGCACCCATCGAAGACAAAGGAATGGTGAGGTACACCTTAAGTTCTCAAGAAGGAACCAGCTACGAGGATATGAAAGGGAATTTATTAAAAGTAATTCGCCAACTACAAGATTCTATTCCTGAACAAGCTTTCACTTGGGGTAGTGTACCAGGCTATGGTGGAAATAGTGGCAATAGTTCTGCTTCAGGAAGAATTGGGTTTATTCCTATTGAAAATAGAAAAAGATCTCAAACTGAAATAGTCAACGATTTAAATAAGCGCTTCAAAAAATATAAAGATGTAAGAATATTTTCCATCGAAGAACAAACAATATCTGTTGGTATGATGTCTAGAGGTTCTTTGCCTGTTCAATTTATTATACAAAATTTAGATTTTAGCAAAATCCAATCTGTTATCCCTAAATTTTTAGAAGCAGCTAGAAAAGATAAGACCTTCCAAAATGTGGATGTTAACTTAAAGTTTAATAAACCTGAATATGATTTAAATATAGATAGACTGCGTGCAAGAGACTTAGGTTTAACTACGGCTGACATATCACAAGCTTTGCAATCGGCATTTAGTGGAGCACGTTCGGCTTATTTTATTATGAATGATCGTCAGTATGAAGTCATCACACAGGTAGTTAGAGGCGATAGAACCCAGCCTACTGATATCAATAAAATATTTATAAGCAATAATAGAGGAGAAAGTATTCCTATTTCAAGTGTTTTAAAAGTAGTCGAAAATAGCAATCCGCCCAATTT
>CAINFN010000124.1 GCA_903848125.1 uncultured Bacteroidota bacterium | reverse complement strand
TAATTTATAAATAATAAATAAAATAAGATGACACAAGATCCACGATATCCCATTGGTAAATATGAGGCAATGCCTTTTTCTGAAGCCACTAAAAAAGCTTGGATACATGAATTAAAAGTGGCGCCAACTAATTTAGAATTAACGGTGCAGCATTTAGATAAGGCTCAATTGGATACACCTTATAGAGAAGGAGGATGGACGGTACAACAAGTAATTCATCATTTGGCAGACAGTCATATGAATGCTTTTATTCGTTTTAAATTGGCTTTGACAGAAGAGGTACCACCCATTAAAACCTATGACGAAAAAGCATGGGTGAATACGGCGGATGCTTTGTTAACCCCTATCAATTATTCTACCACTATTTTACACGCCTTGCATGTGCGTTGGGCTAATTTATTAGAATCGATGACGGAGGAGCAATGGCAAAGAAAATTATTTCATCCAGTGCGCAATGCGGATGTAAGTTTATGGGATATGTTGGCCATCTATTCATGGCATGGCAAACACCATATTGCCCATATTAAAAACTTGATTGACGAAAAGGGATGGTAGTTAAATAAAAAGTTTTCTATTTACTTCTGCTACTAAATAAACACTTCCAATTACTAATATTAAATCATTAGTTTGGCTATTTTGTTTTGCCTGGAGTAGGGCAATGTTGACATCCTCATAACAGGCTCCTGTTAAACCTACAGCAGCTGCTTTTAAAGCTAGTTCTTCAGCAGCCAATGCCCTTGGTAGATGAGATTGTGTGAAATAGTAATTTGCATTGTTGGGTAGCATTTTTAAAACAGCGTCGACATCTTTATCTTTTACCATACCCGTCACAATATGCAATTGATGATAAGTTAAAGTGGCTAATTGTTCCAATAGGGCAGTGATGCCATGTTCGTTGTGTGCTACATCTAAAACAATATTGGGAGACGCATGAATGCACTCCCAACGACCCATTAGTCCGGTGGTATTTTTGATTTGTGTTAAAGCCGTCGTAATTATTTCGGAATTAATTTCCCAACCCATATCGGCTAACAATTGAGCAGCTACCAATACACCTTTTAAATTTTTGGCTTGGTATTTTCCAGGTAGATCACACAAGATGGTAAAATCTTTTTTAAATAAAGGAGCGGCTAATAAATGAAATAGGGGTTGTGTAAATTCAAAACTGGCGGTATGCCAATTGTTGTTAAAATGGGTTAGTGTTAAAAAATCCTCACTAAAATAAATGGGGGCATTTAATTCACTTGCTTTTTGTTCAAACACTTTGGTGGTAG
Source organism: uncultured Bacteroidota bacterium (assembly GCA_903848125.1). GTDB lineage: Bacteria > Bacteroidota > Bacteroidia > Chitinophagales > Chitinophagaceae > Sediminibacterium. The sequence goes on along the minus strand of CAINFN010000124.1, from coordinate 2,384 downwards.
CCACAATGCGCTCACTAATCACCACGGGTACGTTTTGTTTTATGATGCCTGCTTTTTCGGTAGCTATTTGTTCTAAAGTATTTCCCAGTAAGTTCATATGATCCCAGCCAATGTTGGTGATGATACTTAAAATAGGGTTTATTATATTGGTGCTATCTAATCTTCCGCCTAAGCCAGTTTCTATAATAGCGATATCACATTTTTCTTGAGCAAAATAATCAAAGGCCATACCCACCGTGATTTCAAAAAAAGAGGGTTCAATTTTTTCAATAAGCGGTTTAATTTTATCAGTAAATGCCACTACAAAATCTTCGGAACACATCGCTCCATTTATTTTTATCCTTTCTCTAAAATCATATAAATGAGGGGAGGTGTATAAGCCAGTTTTATAGCCAGCCTCCTGAAAAATAGCAGCCAACATATGACTAGTAGACCCTTTGCCATTTGTGCCCGCTACGTGAATGGTTTTAATTTGATTTTGAGGATTGTCTAAAAAATCACAAATCTCAAGTGTATTGTGCAAATCATTTTTAATAGCAGCAGCGCCTATTCGACTAAATAGAGGTAAACGACTGTACAAATAGTCGATAGATGCTTGATAAGACATGTTTTATTATTGAACTTCGAATTTAAACTTAACGGTTACCGTAGAAGAATGATCTGCGTTGTTGAAATTAATTTTAGTTAAGTATTCGACGATTGCTTTTTTATATTTAGGATCATTTGAGGAAGAGCCTTTTACAATTTGTATAAAACGGCCTTGACCACTAGGGCTCACTTCAATTTCTGCATAAATGGTAGCGGCTTCTACATCTCCATTAAAAGTATAGGCTTTAGTAACATGCCTATCACCTTTAGTTACAAAAGGACCACCTGACCCCGTATAATTTTTGCCATCAATACTGCCATTCGCAACACCTTGATCTCCTTTGCCACCAGCAATGCCTTGATCTTTGACATGGTTGTAACTATCTTGATTGTTTCCACCTTTGCCATTACCGCCAGCATATTTACCCATTAAAGCTTTTGGCTTTGGAGCGGGAGCTAAGGGTAAGTTTTTAATATTGGTTTTTGCTTTTTCAGACTTAATAGCCTCATCATTTGGGTCGTTCGAATTGGCATTTATTTTCACCGCTTTATTGATAGCAGTAGCTTTTACTCTTTTACTTGAGCCCACTTCTGGTGCGGGTGCTTCTTTACTTTTAGGTGCGATAGCTCCTTCGCCAGTTGTACTGTTGCCTAAATTCACTTCCATGTAAGCAGCTTCAGGAGGCACTATTGTTGGAGCTGTTTTTTGCCAATGCATTAAAACAAACAATAAAGACAAGGCAACGCATATTAATAGGGTGTAAAGACCTGCTTTAATATTTTTTTCTTGTTCGAAGCTTAATTGCATGTTATAAAATTAATGCAAAAATACATCATATCCCAATCTACAAAGCGTAGCAATAATGACCATTAAAAAGAAGGTCCTGATAAACTTATTGCCTTTTGCAATCGCAAATTTAGATCCTAAAAATCCCCCCATCGCATTACAAACAGCCATCGGTAGGGCAATGCTCCAAATAATAGAGCCTTTCAATAAAAACAATAAAATAGAACCCATATTGGTGGCTAAATTCACCGTTTTGGCATACGCATTGGCTTGCAAAAAATCAAAGCCTAGTGTGCTTATAAATGCGAGTACCAATAAACTACCTGCGCCTGGGCCAATAAAGCCATCATAAAAACCAATTACCAAACAGATGAGTGCCCCTTTATACCCATTAAAGGGCAAGTGGCTATTTTGTATTTGAAGGCCTAAGCTTTTATTGGTGTAGGTATAAATAGCAATCAATACTAACACAATAAATATAACGGGCTTCATAAATGAATTACTTACCATTGTCAAACAATAAGAACCCGTGAAGGCTGCTATAAAAGCGATACTTGTAAAAAGTAGTAATCTAGTTCTGGGAATTTTTACTTTTTTTAAATATTGCCTTGCAGCAAAAAAAGTACCTGTAAAAGAAGGAATTTTTAAAGAGCCAATGACGCGAGAAATGGGTTCATTTGGAAATAAAATAATACCTGCTGGCGTTTGAATTAGGCCACCTCCTCCAACAATGGCATCCACAAATCCTGCTAAAAATGCGATACAACATAAAATAATGATCGTAGAACTCATTCAAATAATTTAGGATTGGTGCACAATGGGTTTGATGGGACTTGGCCAAGTATTGATAACAATACCAGTTATAATTATCAAACCACTAATCACTTGTGCAGTAGAAAAAGTTTCCCCTAAAAATAAAACTGCTTCAATAGAACTTAGAAAAGGGATTAAAGTGCCAAATAAAGCTGCTTTGCCTGCACCAATTTTTTGAATGGCATTGTTCCAAATT
>CAINFN010000123.1 GCA_903848125.1 uncultured Bacteroidota bacterium | reverse complement strand
CACCTAAAAAACAGCCATTTATATAAAAAAAAGCCCCCCGATGACTCGAGGGGCTTTTTTGTTTTGTGCGGATGGAGGGGGTCGAACCCACATGCCTCGCGGCGCTAGATCCTAAGTCTAGTGCGTCTGCCAATTTCGCCACATCCGCTTAGGGGGTGCAAACTTAATTTATTTTTTATTATGAATCTTCAATTTTTGGAAGGGCTATGGAATCAAGGCCACAATTTTTTCTAAATAGACTTGATCAGTCGCATCAAATTGGGATAGCTCGCTACTATCCACATCTAATACCCCCAATACCTTTCCCGCTTTAAAAACAGGCACTACTATTTCAGATTTGGACAAACTACTGCAGGCTATATGGCCCGGAAACTTTTCAACATCATCTACTAAAATGGTACATGCTTTTTCCCAAGCAGTGCCACAAACACCTCTTCCTTTTTTTATACGAGTGCATGCAACAGGCCCCTGAAAAGGACCTAATACTAACTCGTCTTCAATGACCCAATAAAATCCTACCCAAAACCAATTGAATTGTTCTTTTAATGCAGCAGCAATATTGGCTAAATTGGCTACTAAATTTGGCTCACCAGTAAGTAAAGCTTCAATTTGAGGAAGTAGTGATTCGTATTGTTCTTTTTTATCTCCTTTGGTAATGGTTAAATCTTCGGCCATAAAAGCGAATGTTTTATTTAATGAGTTATTAAGTTTGATCCTTAGTGATAGAAGCTTGTGTTGTTGTCTTACACTACTACTTCTGTCTTTTTTTGTAATAGTGATTTTAATTCTTTCTTTTCTATTCTAGCTACAAATAGAATAAAGGCAAGTAATTCAAAACTTGCAATGCTAAGTCGAATGCTATTATTTTTAGTAATCAATTCTACTAATAAATAAATACCATAAAGCAATAAGGTAATTACAAAATAAGCAATTAGTTTTTTAGTAGCATAAGGAATAGGGTATACTTTTTGACCCCATTTATAACTTATATACATCATGGTGCCATAACAAATTAAAGTGGCCCATGCACTGGCCATATAACTAAAATAAGGAATAGCTATAAAGTTAATCGCAATGGTAATGATTGCGCCAATGAGGGTTATCCAAGCGCCTGCCATGGTCTTATTGCTTAGTTTATACCAAATGCTTAAATTATAATACACCCCTAAAAATATATTGGCTATTAATAAAATGGGAACTATGCGAAGTCCCACGTACATGGCGGGATTGCGTATAAATTCTTTCCAAATGTCTAAATATAAAACCACCATTAAAAACATAATACAGAGTGTGATCACAAAAAACTTCATCACCCTTGCATAGGTCTTTGGTGCATTCTCTTCTGTAGATTGTTTAAAGAAAAAAGGCTCTGCACCCATTCTAAAAGCTTGCACTGAAATTGTAATTAAAATAGATAATTTATAACAAGCACTATAAATACCAACGATGGCTTTATTGGCATCCACTGAACCACCTGGCGCCCACCAGCCTAACATAATTCTATCAAAGGTTTCATTCACCATGCCACCGAATCCAACTATAATTAGAGGAAGCGCATACAAGATCATTTGTTTCCATAAATCAAAATCAAAACTAAAACGTAAGGCACCAATTTCTTTTTTCAATAATAATAAAACAAAAACATTTTGTACAATGCCTGCTAATAATACATAGCCTACTGCCCAGTCGGGTTGGTACCAACTGGTTAAAATACTACCAGGATGAGTAGCCATATAATTTGGAAGCATACTTATAAAATAATAAGTAGCTAGTATATTTAAAATAATGCCGCCAATTTTTATAAAGGCAAATTTTTTCGGTTTGCCTTCTAATCTTAAT
>CAINFN010000122.1 GCA_903848125.1 uncultured Bacteroidota bacterium | reverse complement strand
TTATTAAATAGTGGTAAACTATTGGATAATAATATATATTTATGTTTAGCAAAGAATGTATTGAGTGCATATGCATCTACTATATCTAGTCAAATTATAAAAATTTATTATCCATTATTATTTGCATTAAAAATAAATACACTTTCGCTTGATATTTTTAAATGACTTGGTATAGCTGCTTGCATTACTTCGCCTTCTGTGCACATATAATATTGAGCCATCCATTCCCATAATGCCATTTGAACCGGATATAAAATAGGTTGGTCGTCTAGAATGGATAAAATTGGTTTTGGATTAAAATCAGCTGGCTTTTCAGGGAATATTTTTTTAACAATCCCAGCATACCTTTTATTGGCTCCAAGCATTACTTCTACACGCATACCAATCATTAATTCCGATTGCATGGTATCGGGGATCATCCAAGTATAGTTTTTAGGAAGCGCTAAGGGTATGATAATTTCGGCGTACATCGTTTGGGGTGTAAAAATACGCTATGATTTTGGATACTTTCGATATCTTCTTAATCCTTGATCCATTTTTTCATGCACTAAATCACGTAATTCGTTGACTTGATCCATCGTGTACTTTTCTACCTCAATGGTTTCAAGGTAAACGACTCTATTCCAGCCTGGAGTGAGTGAAAAAAGACTTTCGTAATGCATTCTATCAACAGCGTCAATCATTAATATGGGCTGGATGGGTATTTTCATTTCAATAGCCAATTTAAAGGCGCCATTGTAAAATGATTTCAAAGGGACTTCGGTGGTCATACTAAAAGTGCCTTCTGGAAAAATAAATATGGATATTTTTTTGTGTAAGGCCGCTTTTAAATTTCTCAAGCTTTGTGCTCTTTTTTCTGGGCTACTTCGATCCACCATAATTACTGCTGCACGGTATACCCATCCAAAAATGGGTATTTTGGAGGATTCAAATTTTCCCAATGCTCTAATAGGTTGATGTTTTAATTGAACAATGGGTGGGATGTCCATATAAGAATTGTGATTGCCTACAAAAATATGAGGCCTTTTAAATTGATGAGGGGCTTCGTAAATTTCTTTATGTCTATAACCAATAAAATAGTATAAAATTTTTGACCAATACCTGCAAACAAAATAAACTCGGGTGCTTAGTTTTTGCAGACCAAATGGAAGAAGCAATAGCAATGCAGTTGCAGCAAGAATGGTAAGTGAAGCAAATACAAGTATTACATACAAACAATAGACAAACTGTAAAGCTTTAAAAAATGGTTTCATAAAGCACTAATATAATAAAAAAGGCCCGAAATTTCATTCGGGCCTTCACTTGCTTTTATAGTAAGCTTAAAACATCTATCAACTATGCCTTAAGGGGATTTCTGCCATATTTTTCGTCATGTTGAGTTGCATCTAATCCAAGTTCTTCATCTTCTTCCGTAACACGCAATGGCATGATGATGCTTATTAATTTAAAAATGAGATAAGAAACAGTAAAGCTATAAAATACAACAATTAACATCGCTTTCAATTGAATCAAGAAAAAGCCAGGGTTGCCATAAAATAAGCCATCTGCTCCTGCTGCATTCACTCCTTTAGAAGCAAAGATGCCTGTCATTAACATACCTACCATTCCACCAATACCATGACAAGGAAACACATCTAATGTATCATCCACTCTAGATAATTTAAATGCATGACTAGCTACATTAGATATTATCGCCGCCACTAATCCTATAAATATACTTTGAGGTATGCCTACAAAACCTGCAGCTGGAGTAATGGCAACTAAACCTACCACTGCGCCAATACAAAATCCAAGTACTGATGGTTTTTTACCTTTTAATACATCAAAAAACATCCAAGCTAAACCTGCAGAAGCTGCTGCCGTATTGGTAGTAGCAAAGGCGTTGATAGCTAATGTATTGGCGCCTAAAGCAGAACCTGCATTAAAGCCAAACCAACCAAACCAAAGTAAGCCAGTACCAATCAACACATAAGGGATGTTAGCTGGTGGAATTTCTTGTTGTTCTAATTTGGAACGACGAGATTTTAAAACTATCGCACCTGCTAAGGCTGCACAACCTGCACTAATATGTACCACAGTTCCGCCAGCGAAATCTAGTGCTCCCATTTTTAATAAAAATCCATTTGGATGCCAAGACCAATGGGCTAATGGCGCATATACCAATATGATAAATAAAACAATGAATAAAATATAAGAAGTGAATTTGATACGTTCAGCAACAGCGCCCACTACCAAGCCTGGTGTAATAATGGCAAACATCAATTGGAACATGGCAAATAGCAATAAAGGGATAGTCATAGCAGTACCACCTTGTAAAGTAGGAGCACCATTCACCACTCCTTTAAAGAATAAGTGGGTCATAGGATTACCAATAAGACCATTTATACTTTCTCCAAAGCTTAAACTATAACCAAAGCTGATCCAAATTACCGAAACAATACCTGCAGATACAATGCTTTTGATCATAGTAGAAATGATATTTTTAC
>CAINFN010000121.1 GCA_903848125.1 uncultured Bacteroidota bacterium | reverse complement strand
TAGTTGTTCTATTCTGGATGCAAAATAAACGGATTTTTCAGGAAAAATAAAACTTAATTTAGAATAGACGTCAATTGCCTTGCGTTTATTGCCCTGTTTTAGCCAAACTTCAGCCATGGCTTCTGTAATGACATCTGCAGTGGTATTGGCTTTTTCAGCAATAGCAGCGATGGCTTTTTCCTGATCTTCCCCAATTTCGGCAATTTGAGGGCTTCCGTCCTTGTTTTTAAGCACTTTTAGCCAGGCGGTAAAGCTTCTCAACTGTTTGGTGAATTTGTCCTGAGGCACTTTTGAAAGGTCAATTTCAATGCCTTGAGCAGCAAAATAGTCTCTTTGAAGTGGAGTCATTTCTGCTTCAAAGGTCAATTCTTCTTGTGCTACTGGCTCTTTAAATTGAGCCAATTGCTCAGAAATGATGTTTGTTAATTTATTTTCGATGGGTGCAGATAATAAATCTACTTCTTCTTCTAAATGTAGTAAATGATGTAGTTGAAGGTTAGTAGGGAAATAGGCACTCGTTTTTTGTAGTTGAGTCGAAAGCAAAGGGGATTCCACCATTTCATACTTTTTAGCCAATAATAATTGTAAACTAGGGCTGTAAGGGTGTTTATTCACCCATTGTTCCAATTCTGAGGTTTCAATAGCTTCTAAAGCCTCATGACCTGTCCATTGAGTAAGGATTAAATTTATAAGAGTAGCAGTCATGAATTACCAGTTTGAAAAAATTTGATTAAAAATATCATCTGTTATATTTCTAAGGATGTCATCCATTAATTGACTTTCTGCTGCTTGTAAAGTTAGATTGGCAGAAAAATCAAAATTTCTAGTGACATCAAATTCTTGTTCTTTATTTTCTAAAGTCTTTTTTAATAAAACATGTACCGTTACGGTTAATCTATTGGTGCTGGCTTGTTGTGCACTCACCCCAACTGTTTGTGATGGGTCGTAATTGGTAATGGTTGCATAAATTTGATAATGAGCTTCATCGCTATTGGTACGGGTAAGTTTGGTACCGTTCATTATTTTTTGTTGTAATTTATCTGTTAACAAAGGTGCTAACTGTGGGTTGACATACCTGGCCTTATTTTCAACAAAGCCAATTTTCACCGTCTTGATATTATCAGGAATCACGGCATCTCTAAAACTATAAATACCGCAGCTAGTCATTAGTATACTTGCTAATGCAACTACCAATGATCTTTTTATGAGTAGCGTTTTTTTATAAAACATCTTGTTTAAAATAAAATTATTCTTCAATATCGTATTCTTTAATTTTTCTGTACAAAGTTCTTTCACTGATGCCTAGGTCTGTGGAAGCATCTTTTCGGCGACCACGGTGTTTTTTCAATGCCTTTAAAATTAGTTCTTTTTCCTTATCCATAATATTCAAGGATTCTTCAACCTCATAATGCCCATTTAATTCATTGTCTAAAAGAATAGGCTGAGCCGAGCTAAGGTGCACAGTTGGATTATTGGGGCTGGTATGATGACTCGGGTTAACCACTGGCTTTAACTCTTCTTTTAGTTCATTAATTAAAGATTCTTTATTAAAATTAGAATGAGTGGTTCCTGATAGAGTAGGGTTTTGTAATATTTCAAGAAACATTTTTTTCAATTCATTCACATCTTTTTTCATGTCAAAGAAAAGTTTGTATAAAATCTCTCTTTCATTAGCGAATTCTCCCACTGGGGTATTGCCAGTAAGCATAGGTACATTGTTTAAAGTTTGTATGGGCAAGAATCCAGCTAATACTTCTGCATTGATATGTTCAACTTTACTTAAAACAGATATTTGTTCTGCGATGTTTTTTAATTCACGCACATTTCCAGGCCAAGGATATTCAATTAATAAGTTTCGGGCTTCTTCATCTAAAAAGATGGGTTTTGTTTTATATTTTTCTGCAAAATCAACAACGAATTTTCTAAATAACAAAGGAATGTCTTCTTTGCGATCTCTTAAGGAAGGAACTCTAATAGGTACCGTATTTAAACGATAGTATAAGTCCTCTCTAAATTTTCCTTTTTGTGTAAATTCTAATAATTCTCTATTGGTAGCAGCTACCACTCTTACATCTGATTTTTGAACTTTAGAAGAACCCACTCTAATAAATTCTCCAGTTTCTAATACACGTAATAATCTTGCTTGCGTACCTAAGGGCAATTCTCCAATTTCATCTAAAAAAATAGTACCACCACTAACGGTTTCAAAATAGCCTTTTCGGCTGTCCACTGCACCAGTGAAGGATCCTTTTTCGTGCCCAAATAATTCAGAGTCAATGGTGCCTTCTGGAATGGCTCCACAGTTCACTGCTATAAAAGGATTATGTTTGCGGGCTGATAAGCTATGAATGATTTGTGAAAATACTTCTTTACCTACACCACTTTCGCCTACAATAAGCACAGTTAAATCGGTGCTTGCAACTTGCTCGGCAGTATTCAAAGCATGATTGATGGCAGGGGTGTTGCCTATGATGCTAAATCTATTTTTTAATGCTTGTAAATCCATATTAATTATTTTTTATGGCACCAATTAATGTGCCTTTCGTATAATGGGAAATAACAATGTCCACGTAGTCTCCTTTTTTAAGCGCAATCTTGCCGTCCTTATTTGTCTTTGGAAAAACAACTACTTTATTTTGGCTGGTTCTGCCCATCCATTCTGTATCACTTTTTTTACTATTGCCTTCTATCAAAACTTCGTAACATTTTCCTACTTCTTTT
>CAINFN010000120.1 GCA_903848125.1 uncultured Bacteroidota bacterium | reverse complement strand
TTAAGTTCAACTGCTACTGCGCAAGTTCAATCAATTGAATTAGTGGCAAGTGGGCTTACTTGTTCTATGTGCTCTAAGGCCATCTTCAAATCCTTATCGGCATTGGAATTTGTGTCAGAGGTTAAGGTGGATATTGAAAAGTCTAGTTATATTTTAGCTTTTAAATCTTCAGATAAGGTAAAAATAGAACAAATCAGAGAAGCCGTCTATGATGCAGGTTTCTCTATTGAAACCATGCAAATGACTGCTAATTTTCCAAAGAGTAAAGCAATTGATGAAGAGGTGGTCTCCTTAGTTGGCTATCAATTTAAGTGGAAATTAACAGGTGTAAAAAACATAGTAAATCCTCAAAAAGTAACTATTGTAAATAAAGAGGTGCTTCCAATTGATGGAGTTTATTATCTAAGTTTTTAATTAAAAATTTTCATTTCATCTTTATGCTCTTTAATAAAAAAATAGTATTTTATATTTTGTTCATTTGCTCCTCATGTATGGTAGCGATACATTCAAAAGCGCAGGAATTGTATGTAAACAGTGAGCCTGCTAGTATTATGCCAGCCAGGTCTGTTTTAATCAAACAATCCTATACCGCCATGACAGGAAAAGAGAGTTCAAACAATTTCAATACACAATTAGAATTTAGTTTGTCAAAAAAATGGATGTCCCATTTAGGCACCAATTTTAAATCATGGGAATGGTATACCCAATATCGATTTTACAGTAAAGATGCCGTTTATGAACATTTAAGAATGGCTTTATTTTTCAGATCCATCAACGCTTCTTCCAATGCAATACCAACTAATTCTATTTTATTAGATGGACAAGAATCAGTGCTTCATGGCGGCTTGATTATTACGCAACTAAAACACAAATGGGCAAGCTCAATGACCATTGGGGCTTTGGTAAAACAAGAGGCTTTGGCTAGCAATGGTAAGGGAGGTGTTCAGTATAGTTTTTCTAATGGGCTTTTAATGTATCCGAAACAGTATACCTCTTATGGTCAAACCAATGTCAATCTTTATCTAGAATTGATTGGGCAAACACTATTTTCAGACAAAGCACATTATCTTGATGTGGCGCCAGCTATTCAGTTTATTTTTAACAGCCAATCCAAATTGAATTTATTTTATCGATGGCCTTTAATCAATGAAAGCAATAGATTAACCACGCGCAGCGTTGGAATTAGCTGGGATTATTTATTTTTTAATGCAATTCCGAAGCGAAAGAAAAAAATCTAATTCTATTTATGTTTCCAGTTAATTCTTCTACCCACGTAGCATTTTATATTTAGATCATTGGAGCTTTCGGTAAGTCCTTTTCCAATTCCAAAGTTAAATTCATAAAGAGGATGTAAAAAAAGATCTACCACTGCATACAATTGATGCTCTTGATTGGGTAGTTTAAAGGGGTTAAATAGTTTTCCTGTATTACCATAATATTCAAATCCAATACTCGCTTTTGGGGAACTTGCATAAGCGTATTTGAAATTAGGCTCAAATAAACATTCATTGTTTGTAAATGAAACGCCCAAACTTGGGTTGAAAGAATAATAGTGGTTTCCTATAGTTTTATCAAATATGGGTCTAATTTCTGCACCCCAATCCATTTCATTTGTAAAGGGATCTTTATCAAATCCAATTTCAGTTGATAAGCTTACACCAATAGGCCATTCCCATTTTTCTGGGGCTTTTATTCTAGGCCTAATATGACTTCCAGTATATTGTATTTTGCCATTATTATTAAAAGTGAAAATATAAAATCCTAATTCAGCATCTTTTGATAGTCCGGTAGTCACTTCTAAGGTTTGAAGAAAAGGATGGTAGTTTGAATTATATTTTGGACCTGAAAGTGTATAATTTGAGTGTAATTCAATCATGGTAGTATATTTTGGCGTGGTAGCTGAGCCATATACTTGAATTTCGCCGTTATCTTGAGCTAGTAGTGTCTTGTTTGATAAACAAAAGAATAATATGAATTGAAATAAAGCGAGTTGATAAAATGTAGTAAACTTGAATTTTGGCATACAGTGATTTAAAACACAAAACTAATGATTTTAAATTTTGTATTGATTGTAATATCAATCAATTTGTTCAAAATAGGCTAAACTGCCGCCAACCCAGGTGGCAGTTTTATTGTAATCTACACCAATCATTTTCCCTTTACTTAATCGGGCTAAATTCATGGTAGCGACATATGTATTGGTGCGCTCGTCCCAAAAATAAAATAACCTAATTTCTGCTTTTGCAGGTCCAGTTGGGGTTTCAATACATTCCGCATAATGAACTTTATCTTGTAAGATCCATTGTTCAGGATTAGCTATTTTTTCAATATCACCCTTTTGTATATCAATGATCACCCCTTGGCCAGCAAATGAAAAAAGCGGCTTTAAAATATAGTCTTCCAAGTTATTTGGGATAGTTTCTAATTGATTGACAAATTGTGTGTTCGGAATGTAGGTATGTGTTAAAAAGGGCAATAAAAATTTACTTATTCTAAAAAAATGATTGGGGTGGGTGACCCATTCAATATCTAAGTCGGTTTGTAAAAGAGCGCCTTTATCTTGAATGGCTTTGGTTTGATTTTTTAATTCATCTAATACAATTCTATTGTAAATACGCTCTATTTTAATTTTATGTCCTGCTCTCTCGTAAAAGAGATGACGGTCTTCTTGAAATATTTCAGTAATACATACTATGGGAACATTAAAGTACTTTTCAGTACAATAAAAATCGATACTGGTTTTTTGTTGGTGTGGAAATAGTTCAAGTAAAACTGTGTGTTTATTTGTTCCCGGTGCTCCTTTAATGATTTCGCTTAAATGAGCTAGGTATTTTTCTCTTGTATACCCATTTAAATAAGGACTAAAGCCTTTTGGCATAGTAAATACTTTATTTAAAGCCTCGTCTTGTAATAATTCAAATGCAAATAAAGATGGGAAGCCTTGGAGTTCTATGAGGGCTGGCACCATTTCATTTTTTTCATTTTTTGTTATCGCAAAATCCATCAATATACATTTTGGCAAAGGAGTTTCGTTAACGGTGTAGGGCTGATGTCGCAATGAAGCCTCTGTTTTTACTTTAAAATCTGGATGTTGGATTTGCGCTGCAATGTATTTTCCAGTGGCCAAAATTTTCTCTGTAAAAATAGGATCCATAAATATTGGGGTTTCTGCTACCCTAAAATTAAGTGTATTAGGAAAAGGTTTATTGAGCTCGCTTAGATATTGTTGGTAAAGCTCATTGGTAAAAGCGCTATTAAATTCCTTTCTAATGGAAGCAATCATACTATTTTTGTTTTATGATTTTGCGCGCAATGCTTTGTCTAAGAAATTAGGTAGGATAGCATTAAAGGTGGCTTTAATTTTTGCAGGGTCATTCAAGTGATCTATCATTCTATCCCATTTCTCCACGCCAAATTCTTCAATTATTATATTTTTTATCTTCTCGCTTTTAAAGTAATCTAATAAAATATGGTACTCACCTTCGGGATGAAATTGAACACCTGCCATATGCTCATTAAATTGAATGCCCATAATGGCTCTTTCAAGAGGTACTTGAGGTCTTATTTTTTCTAGTGCTGTAATACTTGCACCCATGTTATTGATAAGCTCATCATTGGGTTCTGTGATTTGATACAGCCTACTTTCTAATGCATAAAAGGGATCTTCTAACCCTTCAAACAAAGGATTGTAAGCAATAGGATGCACCTGTAAAATGCCAAGCTGTCTCGATTTTCGCAAAGATATTTTTCCAAGTTTTAAATGCCTGCAAGCAATTTGAAAACTATGACAAATTAAAAAAACAGATTTTTGTAAGGCCAACATTTTATCTAACCAGTTGGTATATAAATGGTCCCATTTTTCACTTTCAGAAGCTAAGGGCGAGCCAGGACCTCCTGTTGAAATATAAGCATCAAAATGATCATCGGGAATTTCGCAATGATCTCGAAGTTTAAAAATTTGGCTTTGAATAATTATATTTCTATCCTTACTCCAATTGGTCAATAGCAAATGAATACAATCCATACCCACATTGGGTTCCCCATCATACATGTCAATGATAGCAACGCTTAAATGGGGGGCTGACATTATAAGTAACTTAAATTAGTTTTTGGTGTCAAAGCCAACAAGGTTTCATACATTAATTGAATGGTGTCTACAATATCTTTTTTATGAATCATTTCCACTGTGGTATGCATGTATCTTAAAGGGATTGAAATTAAAACAGATGGGCAACCATCATTGGCATAAGCAAAGCTATCGGTATCAGTTCCAGTGCTTCTGCTTAAGGTTCTAAATTGAACAGGTATTTTTTTCGATTTTGCAGTTGCTTCAACAATCGCTAATAATTTATTGTGAATGGCAGGTGCATACGCTAGTGAAGGTCCTTTGCCACATAAAATATCCCCTTCAATGGCTTTGTTAATCATGGGGGTATGTGTATCATGGGTAACATCGGTAATGATGGCGATATTGGGTTTAATTCTACGTGCAATCATCTCAGCACCTCTTAAACCAATTTCTTCTTGTACTGCATTTACAATGTATAAACCATAAGGTAGTTTCTTTTTATTTTCTTTTAATAAACGAGCTACTTCAGCAATCATAAATCCACCTACACGGTTATCAAAAGCACGGCCAATAATAAAATCATGTGCTAGTTCGTCAATACCTTCTTGGTAAGTAACTACTGCACCTATATGAATACCCAATGCTTCCACTTCCTTTTTTGATCTTGCGCCACAATCCAAAGTTAAATTATCCACTTTGGGTTGAGGTTCTTTTTGTTCTGGATTGCTTAATCTTGTATGAATAGCAGGCCATCCAAATACCGCTTTTACTGGCCCTTTTTTACCATGTATCCAAACGCGCATAGAGGGTGCAATTTGATGATCTACGCCGCCATTTCTTTTTAAATGAATTAAGCCTTGGTCATTGATATAATTGACAAACCAACTAATTTCATCGGCATGTGCTTCAATGACTACTTTAAACGGAGCAGTAGGATTGATCACCCCAACAGCAGTTCCATAAGGATCAGTAAAAGTGGTATCAACGTATTTTGTTAAATAGTCCAACCAAATTTTTTGACCACTGGTTTCAAATCCCACAGGAGAAGGATTGTTTATATAATTGCTTAAAAATTGAAAAGAGCTAGCACTTATCAATTCTTTTTTTGCTTTAGTTGCTGTTTTTTTTGAAGTCGTTTTTGCCATAAAGATTGTTTAAAATTGTCCTATGCAAGATACTACTTTATAGGATTATTTACCAAGTTCAAAAGAACTGCTTTTTATGACTAGATATTGAATACTTTTGCAATGTATAAACAAGAAAAAGTGATCCAACCACCTATTGACCCTCAACTTTTATGGCATTTACCTAAGGAAAATTTCCTATCGGTAAGTAGCCAGATTTTCGAATGGCAGGCGCAGCACAACCAGGTATACAAGCAATGGGTGAGCTTAAATAAAACTGCTACAAGCCATCTAACCTCCATTCCCTTTCTTCCTATTTCTTTTTTTAAAACACAGGCTATTTTTATAGGCCCCCAACCTGATACTTTATTTGAAAGTAGTGGTACTACCCAAGATGTGGTAAGTAAACATTGGATACAAGACACCCACCTTTACGAACAAAGTTTTTTGAATTGTTTTAATTTATTTTATGGTGCACCAAGTAACTATTGTATTATTGGACTGCTCCCATCTTATTTAGAACGTGCGCATTCCTCTTTGGTGTATATGGTAGACAAGTTAATTAAAGAGTCTGGACATCCCGAAAGTGGTTTTTATTTAGATGATTTTAAAAAATTAGATACTGTTTTAAAAAACTTAGAAGCGCAAAACAAACCAGTTTGGTTAATTGGGGTGAGCTTTGCCTTAACTGATTTTGCCGATGCTTTTCCGCAAAATTTAAAAAATACAACAGTGATAGAAACGGGAGGAATGAAGGGCCGAAAAAAAGAATTAACAAGACAAGAACTTCACCAGGTTTTGTCAACTAATTTGGGTACACCCAAAATTCAATCCGAATATGGAATGACCGAATTATTAAGTCAAGCCTATTCCATAAAAGAAGGGGTATTCAAATGCCCACCCTGGATGAAAGTTTTGGTAGCAGATGAAGAGGATCCCATCGCCTTAAAAGAAACAGGCAAAGGAGTATTGCATATCATAGACTTAGCCAATTTATACAGTTGTAGCTTTATAGCCACGGAGGACCTAGGCGAAGTATTTGAAGATGGTAGTTTCAAAGTAATAGGAAGGATGGATGCCAGTCAAAGAAGAGGATGTAGTTTGCTGGTGGTTTAACTTTTGAAATACTTTTCAAGTGCTTGCACATAGCGAGTTTCTATTCCGTAATTGTAAACTCTTTTATCAGTAGTATCTCTGCTTTTAATGATCAATGGTAAACTTTGTTGAGTAGCCAATTTATATTTCTGATTTATTTTCAAGAAGTGGTCGCTTCTGATTTTATTTTGTGTAAGGGTATCTTTTTGTTGTACACCAATTATTTTATTGATCAATTTAGGTGAAATTTCTTCTCCCTTTAAATGGTGTTGATAGAGTGCTTGTATTAATTCTTTTTCAACCACAGTAAGAGAGTTGACAAAATTGTAGTTGAGTATGGCATTTACTTCTTTAGGCACACTTTTTTTTCTTTGTCTATAAAGTATAAAGAATACAAAAAAAGCAATCAACATCAGCAGCAATACATTAGGTGTGAAAAAAGGAATCACTGTAAATAGATAAAATGAGACTAAGAAATTATTTGTTTTGTATATGTAATTCTTATTGGATAAGTTAAGATCCTGTTTGCTGAGGGTAAAAGTGGCATAACTGGTATTTAAGTCTGGATCTAGTTTAATTAAATAACAAGTATTACCTAAGTTAAATTGTAAATCCTGATAGGGCTCTTTGGTATTGTATAAGCCGAGCCATTTAATTTTAGCAGTTTCATTTTTTGATTCATTGATTTTACCAAATGCATTGTTTTTGAAATCTACCCAATACAAATCAAAAAACTTTCTAATAAATAATAGATCAGCTATATGGTAAGTGTAATAGTTGCTTTTGTCAAATAATTTTAATAATTCGGGATTGGTAGCGCCTAAGTTTTTCCAGGTTTGATTTTTGAAATCAAATTCAAAACAACTATCTACTACATTAATATTTAAATTAAAAGGTGCGTTTTTTAATTGTAAGTATCCTGTCGTAAGTATTTTTTGTTGACCGGTATCTAAATGATATAAAACATAATTCTCAAAACTATCATACCCATTTAAGAGTTGATGACTAGGATACAATTCCCATTCATGTGTTTGCTGGCTAAAATAGGTAATGATGCCCCTCAGATGCCAAAATCCAGCACCTCCATATTGAAAAAGGGTGTCATGAAACATAAAGGTAAAACTGCTTGAATTTACCCCCGAATGAACAGTGGAATCTATACGATGAAGGTTGTACCCATTTTGAGTTTTATGGATGGTAAAAAGTTGCCCAGAGCCAAGAGGCTGTAACCAAAACTGATTTTTATTTTTTACTAGCGCAAAATGTCTGAATTGCTTCTTATCAATGCCAAAACTGTAGATGCTCGAGCTAAGTTGAAGCTGTAAGGAATGGTATCCTTAAATAAGATATCTAATAAGGCAATGTCCTGTTTTTGGAATGCATTTTTAGCAATATTTGATTGAGCATTTGTGGTAAAAAAGGTTCCAACAAATAATAAAACAAGTAATTGCTGTTTAAAATTCATGTTCCAAAAGTAATAAATTTTAAACAATAGGTTTATTTCTTATGTGTTTT
>CAINFN010000119.1 GCA_903848125.1 uncultured Bacteroidota bacterium | reverse complement strand
TATTATATTAGAGCATGCGCTTGGAAAACCTATTTCATTCAAAGGAATAACTACTTTATTTATTGAAAAAAATGCAGCTAGTTTCATACCCTATTTTATTGTAGCTGCTAGTGCTAAAACTGAAACTTTAACCCATTTACAAATGGAGGGCATCTCCACAAGAGAAGCCACCGCAATGCTGATTGGTAAAAAAGTGTGGCTGCCTCAAGCCGATTTTCAAAAATTAGTCAATAAGAATTCACCTTTGGCTTTGATGGGCTATACCGTTCAAGAAAAAGGAAAAAGTATTGGGGTGATTCAAGAAATTATTGAACAACCACATCAATTATTGGTGACCATCCTTTATCAAGGCCAAGAAGCCTATATCCCCTTGCATGAGGAAAGTTTAAAAGGGGTAGATCATTCCAAAAAAACAGTAACCGTGGAACTGCCAGATGGATTGCTTGACTTATACAGTTCCGAAAATCCAACCGAATAATTGTATTTAAATAACAGCCTGCATGTTGTAAAAAAAATAATTATATAAAAGTCTATTAAATTAGTAGAAAATACATATCTTTGTCTTCTCACTATAAAAAACACAAGCATATGAGTTTAAGATTAGGCGATATCGCACCCGATTTCAAAGCCAAAACAAGTATTGGCGACATTAGTTTTCATGCATATTTAGGAGACAGTTGGGGAATATTATTTTCTCATCCTGCAGATTTTACACCCGTGTGTACCACCGAATTAGGACGCACTGCAGCATTGCAAGAAGAATTCGCAAAGCGCAATGTGAAAGTGTTGGCTTTAAGTGTAGATGGTGTGGAAAGTCATAAAAAATGGATCTATGATATAAATGAAACACAGCATGTAACAGTTGGGTTTCCCATCATTGCAGATGAAGATAAATCCATCGCCAATGCGTATGATATGATTCATCCAAACGCATCTGAAACTTTTACGGTGCGGTCCTTATTTATTATAGGGCCAGATAAAAAAATTAAATTATCTATTACTTATCCAGCTTCTACAGGTAGAAATTTTGTTGAAGTAGTAAGGGTTATCGATTCATTGCAACTTACAGCCAATTATAGTGTGGCTACGCCAGCCAATTGGAAAGATGGGGAAGACGTTATAGTCGTACCTGCAGTTAAAACCGAAGACGCTTTAGTGAAATTCCCCAAAGGATTAAATATAGTAAAACCTTATTTGCGCTATACCCCACAGCCTAATAAGTAATTTATATGATATAGAAGATATTAGGTGTGGACGAATCATATAAAGTGTGTCACTGATGATTCGAGTTGACCTTTTATTCAAAATACATCCCTTTCTTTGATTCGTCGAAGGAGGGGATTTTTTTGTATATTTATTTTCTAAATAATTATACCATGCGTTCATTTATTGTATCTCTACTTTTTGCTAGTTGCTTTTTTACAGCTCAGGCTCAAAAAACCTATTTGTATTGTGGTCAATTAATTGATGTAGAACATTTGAAAGTAGTAAAAGAAAAAACGATTGTAGTAGAGGGAAATAAAATTGTGGATGTTGTGGATGGTTATGCTAAAGCAGGTACCAATGATAAAACAGTTGATTTAAAAAATAGTACAGTCATGCCGGGCTTAATGGATATGCATGTGCACGTTGAAAGTGAAACAAGTCCGAACAGATATTTGGATGGGTTTACACAAAATGATGCAGATGTGGCTTATGCTGCCATGCGATTAGCAGAAAGAGATTTAATGGCTGGTTTTACTTCGGTTCGTGATTTAGGAGGTTCAGGGGTTAATATTGCCTTACGAAAAGCCATTCAAAAAGGATTTGTTGTTGGACCCAGAATATATACCGCTGGTAAATCAATAGCTACTACAGGTGGCCACGCAGACCCAACCAATAATTATAGAAAAGATTTAATGGGTGATCCTGGACCAAAAGAAGGTGTTATCAATGGACCAGAAGATGCTTACAAAGCAGTAAGACAAAGATATAAAGAGGGAAGTGATGTAATTAAAATTACCGCTAGTGGTGGTGTGTTAAGTATGTCAGCGAATGGAGAAAATCCTCAATTT
>CAINFN010000118.1 GCA_903848125.1 uncultured Bacteroidota bacterium | reverse complement strand
GTTGACGAGCAATACTTTCTACCGCTCCTTTACCAATTAGACCGATGCCAATTCCAGCACCGATAGCAGCTAATCCAGCGCCGATTGCGGCAACACTTCCTACTACCATTTTTTTACGTTTTAATTGTTATTGAAAAAAAATTTATAAATATTATTAATGATGTGCTATACCGTTGGCTGCATGCTCATGGTGGTCGTGGTGGGCTTCTTCTGAAGCCATACCAATATACATGGCAGTTAACATCGTAAAAATATACGCTTGTAAAAAGGCTACTAGCAATTCTATCAAGAATATAAAAATTACAAAAGGTACTGCTACTGCAGCTGCATAAACTGTTTTAAAAATAAAAATCAAACAAACCAAACTCAATACCAAGATGTGACCAGCAGTGATATTGGCGAAAAGTCGAATCATTAAAGAAATAGGTTTGTTAAATACCCCAATTAATTCAATGGGTGCTAAAAACAATTTCATAGACCAATGCATGCCTGGCATCCAAAAAATATGCTCCCAATAATTTTTGTTAGAACTTAAATTCACTACGATAAAAACACAAACGGCTAAAGTCATGGTGAAAGCAATATTACCACTCACATTAGCTCCTCCTGGAAATAAAGGAATTAAACCTAAAAAGTTATTGGTTAAAATCAAAAAGAAAATAGTTAATAAGAAAGGCATGTACTTAGCATAACGCTTCGCCCCAATATTAGGAAGCGCAATTTCATCCCTTACAAATAAAACAATAGGCTCAATGAAAGATTGTAAACCCTTAGGAGCATTGGTAATACCTGTTTTTTTATAAGCGCCTGCTGCAGTTAATACTATCAGCAATAAAATAATAACAGATATAAATAAACTAGCTACATTCTTTGTAATAGAAAAATCCCATAATTTTTTACTAGCGGCTACATCAACCTCTCCCGCAGCGTTGACAATTTTAGTTTTGCCTGCTACTAATTTGTAATCAGCTTTTCCTTTATAAACTACTGGCTCATGGTGCTCATCTACTAATTTAGCAGAAGAAAAAACTTCTAGTCCTTGAGGCGTATATAAAATAACAGGCAAAGCAATAGTGGTATGTCCCCATAAATGCCAGCTATGATCGTCCTTAATGTGTTCAAGAATGGTTTCGGTAACATTAAAACTACCTTCTTGTTTTGCTTCTGTTTTTTCAGCAGCAAAAGAACTTACTGTATTGAACAGGAAAATTAGGCTGAAACTTACTGCCAATAAAGGTTTAATGCGATTGCGGACCATACTCATTTGAAAATTTGCTGCAAAGATAAGAAGAAAGCCTTTGAATTAGCATAAATTTTAAGAGAAATTGAATTGAAATCTGGAAAATAAAAATTAAGCTAATTTACTGAAAATCAATACATTACTAGAATTAAGAAAGTTTCTTTTGTTCAAATTGCATTTCATTTAAAGTTGCATAAAGTCCGCCCTCTTGCAATAGCTCCAAATGGGTGCCCATTTCTTTGATTTGCCCCTTATCTAAAACGATAATTTTGTTGGCTTTTCTGATGGTAGATAATCGGTGGGCAATGACTATTGAAGTCCTTCCTTTGATTAATGTATCTATGGCACGTTCTATTAATTGCTCACTTTCGGTATCTATTGAAGAGGTGGCTTCGTCTAAAATTAATATAGATGGATTGTACAATAAGGCTCTTATAAAACTTAACAATTGTCTTTGACCTAAGCTTAATGTAGCCCCTCGTTCCATCACTTGGTAATCATAGCCACCAGGCAATTGCATAATAAAATCATGCATGCCAATCATTTTCGCCGCTTCTTGTACTTGTGCAATACTGATGTCTTTATTGCGCAATGTAATATTGTCTACTACCGATCCTGAAAATAAAAAAACATCTTGCAAAACCACACCCACTGAAGCTCTTAATCGATCCAATGAATAAGATTCAATAGGTTGATCATCTAATAAAATAGCGCCTGATTGATAGGGGTACAATCTGTTTAAGATGCTTATAATAGAAGTTTTACCACTTCCTGTTGATCCCACCAGTGCAACGGTGGTACCTGCTTCAACATTAAAATTCAAATGATCCAAAACCCAATTGGGTTCATTGTAGGCAAAACAAACATCTTTAAATTCTATTTTTCCTTGGATATGCGCAGGTGCATAAGTGCCTTCATTTAAAGTTACGTCTTCATTGTCTAACACTTTAAAAACGCGCTCAGCCGCTATCATGCCCA
This sequence comes from uncultured Bacteroidota bacterium, assembly GCA_903848125.1. Taxonomy (GTDB): domain Bacteria; phylum Bacteroidota; class Bacteroidia; order Chitinophagales; family Chitinophagaceae; genus Sediminibacterium. The sequence continues at coordinate 4,080 of CAINFN010000118.1, read as the reverse complement.
TTTGTAGGACATTGAATTTATCAGCAATCATTCGCAGCGGTCTAAAAATTTGGTTTAAAAATAAAATAAAAGCCACCAACAATCCCGCGTCTAAAGATTGATCGGCTACCCACCAAACAATTAAACCAATGCTTAAAGCCAATACCACTTCCACCACCGGAAAAAATACGGAGTAAGCAAAAATGGCTTTGATATTAGCGGCCTTATGCCCTTCATTTATTTTTGAAAATTTTTGCATTTCTTTTTCTTCTGCAGCAAAAGCTTGCACCACTTGCATCCCTGAAATATGCTCTTGCACAAAAGCATTTAATGCAGCCACCGCATTTCGAACTTGATTAAAACTTTTATTGACACTTTCCTTAAAAAAATAAGTGGCCACCAACATGATTGGAAATGGAATTAAACAAATCAAAGTCAATTTCCAGTTAATGACAAACATAGTAGTAAGGGTAACAATGATGGTTAACAAGTCGGCCAAAATAGGAATCAACCCATCAGAAAAAATATCATTGATGCTTTCAATATCATTGATGGTTCTTGTGGTTAAAGTGCCAATGGGCGTTTTATCAAACTGGCGCATTTCCCAATGCATGATTTTATGGTATACCTTATTTCTTAAATCTCTAATTACTTGTTGTCCTAACCAAGCCATTCCAAAAGTGAAGAAAAAACGCACTAAGGTTTCAAATAGGATAAACAATACTTGAAAAACGGTGATGGATAAAATTAACTGAATGGTGGTTTCAAATGCATTATTGGGCAACACCCAATGCACCCAAGCAGGTAAAGTCATGGCTTTGCCAATGGCCGCATTCACAGTTGCCTGGATTAGATATGGTCGAATGGGGGTAGAAAACGCCAATAGAATGGACAAAAAAACATTGGTCCAAAATACTACACGATAGGGTTTCACAAAAGAGAAAACTCTTCTTAAAATGGAACCTTTGAATATTTGCTTGGGCGGGGTCGACGACATACGGCACCAAAGTTACACTATCTGTTTGTTCTTTGTAAAAATCCTAGCCCTTTTACGTATTTTCGTAATAAGATGGACTTAATTGACTTAGATAATACTTCTGCAGTTGTTCCTGTATACAACCTGACTGATGAGCAAGAGAAAAAAGAAATTGTTCGTCATTATCGTGCATTACTTAGAACCCTAAGACCAAAATTAAAAAAAGGAGATAGAGAATTATTAAGGACTGCTTTTGAGATGGCCGCCAATGCGCATAAAACCATGCGTAGAAAAAGTGGCGAGCCCTATATCCTTCATCCAATTGCAGTGGCCATGATTTGTGTGGACGAAATTGGTTTAGGAGTAAGAAGTACCATTTGTGCTTTACTACATGATACAGTAGAAGATACGGACATTGCTTTAGATGACATCAAAAGTGAATTTGGAAATGAGATTGCAAAAATTGTGGATGGTTTAACTAAGATCTCCACCATCATGGATACCAATAGTAGTCAACAGGCAGAAAATTTTAAAAAAATATTACTCACGCTAACAGATGACCCAAGAGTGATTTTAATAAAATTGGCCGACCGCTTACACAATATGCGTACCCTGGATTCCATGAAACATGAGAAGCAATTAAAAATTGCATCAGAAACGATTTGGGTGTATGCTCCTTTGGCACATCGGATGGGTTTATACAATTTAAAGACGGAGTTGGAAGATTTGTCCATGAAATACATGGAGCCCGATACCTATAAAGAGATTGCAAAAAAATTAGCAGAAACAAAACGGGAAAGAACCAAATACATCAACGAATTTATTCGCCCATTAAAAGAAAAATTAACACAAGCCGAATTTGAATTTGAAATTCAAGGTAGACCTAAAAGCATTCATTCTATTTGGAATAAAATTAAAAAGAAAGGGGTAAGCTTTGAAGAAGTGTATGACCTTTTTGCAATACGCGTAATTTTAGATGTACCCTTGGATAAAGAAAAAGAAGATTGCTGGAAAGTTTATTCTTTAATTACGGACGAATACCTCCCTTCTCCAGAAAGATTGAGAGATTGGTTAAGCAATCCTAAAAGCAATGGATATGAAGCTTTACACACCACTGTGATGGGGCCACAGGGGAAATGGGTAGAAGTGCAGATAAGAACAAAAAGAATGAATGAGATTGCAGAAAAAGGATTGGCAGCTCATTTCAAGTACAAAGAAGGCTCACAAAATGAAGACCGCTTTGATAAATGGTTTGTTCAAATTAGAGAAGCCTTAGGAAATCAACAAGAAGAAGGTATAGATTTCTTACAAGATTTTAAAACTTCCTTCTTAGCAGAAGAAATTTATGTATATACCCCAAAGGGTGAAGTAAAAATGTTACCCATTTATAGCTCGGCATTAGATTTTGCATTTTACATACATACTGCCATTGGTTCAAAATGTATTGGCGCTAAAGTGAATCATAAATTGGTGCCCATTAGTCATAAATTAAGAAGTGGTGACCAGATTGAAATTATTACTAGCAACAAGCAAAAGCCAACCGAAGATTGGCTTCAAAATGTAGTTACAGCCAAAGCAAAAAATAGTATCAAAGATGCTTTAAGAGAAGAAAAGAAACAAATTTCAGAAGAAGGCAAATATACATTACAAAGAAAACTAGAAGGAATTGGGGCTTTGTATAATACTTATAATATTGACCAGGTAATGAACTATTATAAATTAACAAGTCACCTAGACTTGCTGTTTAAAATAGCTACCAAAAATATAGATCTGAAGGAATTAAAATTGTTTCAGGTAATAGGTGAAAAAATAGAAGCACCTAAGCCAGTGGTGGTTCCATCAGAAATAAACCAGGAAACAAATAACAACAAACAAATTTCTAAAAAGGATTCCGAACTAATCATTTTTGGAGAAAAAAGTGATCGAATTAAATACAGCCTCGGAAAATGCTGTAACCCTATTCCTGGTGATGATGTTTTTGGTTTTGTAAGTACTGCCAAGGGATTAATCATTCACAGAACCAACTGCCCCAATGCAACACAGCTACTTGCTAACTATGGACATAGAGTGGTAAAAACCAAATGGGCTAAAAATAAAGAAATTTCATTCCTAACAGGACTTAGTATTATTGGAATGGACGATGTAGGCGTGGTCAATAAAATCACTCATATTATAAGCGGAGAGCTTAAAATAAATATCGCTGCTTTAACCATCGAATCCAAAGATGGCCTTTTCCAAGGCACCATTAAAGTATATGTACACGATAAAGATGAATTGGAGGAACTGGTGGATAGAATTAAGGCACTAGAAGGTATTCAACAAGTAAGCCGTTTTGACACAGAAACTGTGTAAAAGTTGCGCTAATTATTTTGGGTTTAAATAGGTAATCAACTTTTCAAGACTTATTTTTGCTTCTCAAATACACAAATATGGTAGATGTAATTTTAGGACTTCAATGGGGCGATGAAGGAAAAGGAAAAATTGTTGATTATTTCGCACCCAATTATGACATCATTGCACGTTTTCAAGGTGGGCCGAATGCAGGTCATACTTTATATGTGAATGGCACTAAAATGGTATTGCATCAAATACCTTCTGGAATTTTTCACCAAGACAAAATTAATATAATTGGAAATGGAGTAGTACTTGATCCTGTTACCTTAAAAAAAGAATGTGAGGCAGTAGCAAGTATGGGCATAGATGTAAAAAAGAATTTATTTATTTCAGAAAGAACCAATATTATTATTCCTTCACACCGTGCTTTAGATAAAGCTTCTGAATTAGCAAAAGGCGAGAGTAAAATTGGATCTACTTTAAAAGGAATAGGCCCTGCTTATATGGATAAAACAGGCCGCAATGCTTTAAGAGTGGGCGATTTACTAAATAAGAATTTCATTAGTAAGTATATTACTTTAAGAATGAAGCATCAGAAAATATTAGATAGCTTTAATTTCAATGAAGATATTAGTGAAATGGAAACTGAGTTTTTCGAAGCCTTAGAGTTTCTTAAAACGATGAATATTATTAATTGTGAATACTTTATCAACGATCAAATTTCAAAAGGTAAAAAAGTATTGGCTGAAGGCGCACAAGGTTCTATGTTAGATATTGACTTTGGTACCTTC
>CAINFN010000117.1 GCA_903848125.1 uncultured Bacteroidota bacterium | reverse complement strand
GATTTTTTACTGACATTGGAACTCATTTTTAATTCAATTTTCGCAAGAGTGCGAACATCATCAATCAACTGATAACAATTAGAACGATGATTTAGCTGGGAGTTGATCTGAGCTAGCACATGGTTGGCTTGCTCTAAATTTAAATGAAAGCGATCAATTAATTCAATTTTTAATATAGACAAAGGCCTTGAATCACAAGAGAGCGGTTTTTCAATTACCAAATCAATTGGATTAGAAAGTATTGTTTGTATTTGTATTAATTCATTGATTTTTTTCTCAGGAGTAAATGTCAACTTGGTAATTTCTGTAATGGGATTATTAATATACCAATAGATTAAAAAGAAAATAAAAATGGTTAACCACAGTCCAAGCCATAAAATTCTATGGAAAAGCTCTCTAGTATAGGTCTTCATGATATTAACTTCTTTTGAGTTCCAGATGTTAAAATCAAAAACGATAGTGCTAGTGTTGGCGCTAGAAATGAAGATAAACCGATACTAACAAGAGGAACACCGAGACCAGTCAAGGGAATGTATCGCCAATTACCTAAAAATGTCACAATATTCTGGATAAAGGTTGCACAAAATAAAAAGAATCCAAAAATACCAAGCATCCTTAATGTGCTATTTAAAGTAATAAATCTCCAAAATAATAGACCAGCCATCAACACAAAATAGGTGCAAAGAAAAAGAAAAAACACAAAAGACCATACAGGACCAATTGCACCGACTAAAACTGTAGGCACATAATCACTTAAAACTTGCAGAGGTAAACAGCTACCCTCTTGGTTGCACCATTGAATATGTCCAAGACCGAATCCATTTTCCCCAGCTGCTTCACTAAATCCGATTAATTTAGCAAAATCACTGATATGCGCGCTCATAGGTTGGAGCATTAATTCAATCCTATCCTGTAATTTAGGAGTAGCACTTAAAAAGTAAGCGGAAATTCCCATTAACGACAAAGAGGCAATGGCAGGAATTGAGCCAAAAACCAAAAAAAGTGTTGCAATTAAAATAAATGAAGAAATCAATGTTCCCCCTAAGTCATGCTTTAAGAAAGCAGAAATTACAAGAGATAAAAATGCAAATATAGAAAAATTTATAGCAGGTAACAAAATATTAAGTAAAATTTCTTTATTCGAATTTTGAGAACTTTTAAATAGATTTTTAAATGTGGACAATAAGTTTTTGAAGGAAAAAAACGATAAAGCATACTTTCTAACAATATACAAAATATGACTTTCTTGAACCATCAATATGGCTGCCGTAAAAGATATTCCGATTTTCAACACCTCTGAACCAATGGCAGGCCCAATGAAGGAATAACAAAATAAAATAATGACAAAAACAATCCATGTATTTATATACGGGTATTTTGAAATTAATGTAAATAAACTAATAATTGCATTTTTAAAAAGCATAATGAAAAGCAAAAATAAATAGCTAAACAAAACCACCTTCAAGGCTCTGAACAATTGATAGTTCATAGGATTAATTGAATACGATTGACTTGTTAACGCAAAATTAGCAGAGGCATCTCCAACAATTAGTAGACTCAGCGAGGTGATGAACAAGTAAAAAAATATAACGCCAGATTCAATCCAACCAAACTTCAAAAAACTAAGTAGTAATATTAGAAAAGAAGATGATGCAATAAGTGGCTTAACCCATTTAAAAGCAAAAATCTCATTATTATTTTTCTCAATAATTATTTCGGAATTATTAATCAATTGAGCAATATCCCAACTTTTGACCTTGAAATTGTCCTTATCTTTTGTATTTGAATAGAACTCGCCATTAATTAAAAGCAAAAGGTTGAATGTTTTTTTATACAAATCACTAGTAAGTTGATCCTGTGAAATTTGAGAATTTTGAGCTAGAAAACTAGAGATATAAAATATTCGATCATCAAGAGAATTAACCAATTGTGTCAATTCTGGATGCTCTTCTTCTTTTATTGCTATCGAATCACGTAATTCTATATATTGCTTGTTTTTTGAAACAGTGTAAGTTAAAGCTTTGTCATAAACATTTTTTTGATTGAGCGAGAATAAATAATCAAATTTTTTAATATC
>CAINFN010000116.1 GCA_903848125.1 uncultured Bacteroidota bacterium | reverse complement strand
TCAATACGGTTAATTTTACCAAGGATGGCAAATACCCTATCACCGCATCAGGCAATATACAAGTACATGGCGTAAGCAAACCCATTCAAACCAATGGTTTCATTGAAATAAAAAATGGGATCGTAAAAACAAGCGCTCAATTCACCGTTACACTAAAAGACTTTGGTATTGGCGGGGTTTTAATCAAAATGGTTGCAGATAAGATTAACATTGATGTTACAGCAACCTACCCATAAGTTACGTGTTTCTGCTGTTATTGCTTAATTTGGCTACAATACAATAGTGTGTTAACTTCGCACCGCATTGCAGGCGGATTTGTTTATTGTTCAACCTGCCATCCTCAAGAGGAAAAAGAACTAATAAACGATACTATTGACACCCCCCACTTTTTTAATAGTATTAATTAGTTACTCTCTTTTCTTTTGGATACATGCATAAAAATTTATTTATGTCAATTCAAGAGACGCTCAAAAAAAGAATATTGGTGATTGATGGTGCCATGGGTACGATGATTCAGCGCCATAAATTAACGGAAGCCGATTACCGCGGTACCCGTTTTGCCGATTGGCCTTCTGATCTTAAAGGCAATAACGACTTATTATGCATTACCCAACCTGCTATTGTTACAGGTATTCATTTACAATATTTAGAAGCAGGTGCCGATATTATTGAAACCAATACTTTCAGTAGCACTTCTATTGCCATGGCTGATTATGATATGCAATCATTGGCTTATGAATTAAATGTGGCAGCTGCTAAATGTGTGCAGGAAGCCATTAAGCAATACAAATCAAAACATCCTAACGCCACAGAAAAATATATAGCAGGTTCTATTGGACCCTTAAATAAAACATTAAGCTTATCACCCGATGTAAACAATCCTGGTTTTCGCGCCGTTACTTTTGATGAAGTAGTAACAGCTTATACGGAACAAATACGTGGGCTTGTAGATTGTGGCGTAGATGTGATTTTAATTGAAACCATTTTTGATACTTTAAATGCGAAGGCCGCCATATTCGCAGTGAAAGAATATTTTAGAAAAGAAGGTAAGCCTGAATTACCCATGATGATTAGCGGTACCATCACCGATGCATCGGGAAGAACCTTAAGTGGTCAAACCTTATCTGCCTTCTATACTTCTATTGCGCATGCTAAACCTTTAAGTGTAGGATTAAACTGTGCATTAGGTGCCCAAGAAATGAGAAGTCATATTGAAGAGCTTTCTCAAATTGCTACTTGTTATACATCGGCTTATCCCAATGCAGGACTGCCGAATGCCATGGGAGAATATGACGAAGAGCCCCATCAAACAGCACACTTTATTGAAGAGTGGGCCAATAATAAATTTGTAAATATTGTTGGTGGCTGCTGTGGTACTACCCCAGACCATATCAAACATATGGCGGACAATGTAAAAAATATCACACCCCGTTCACTTCCTATTCTAGACCCAACTATTTAAATTATGAGTGAAGAAATAATACATATTAAACCTTATTTAAGATTGGCAGGATTAGAACCTTTAATCATTCGTCCTGAAACTAATTTCGTGAACGTAGGGGAAAGAACCAATGTAACGGGATCTAAAAAATTTGCAAGACTCATTCGCGAGAACCAATATGAAGAAGCTTTGTCTGTTGCAAGACAACAAGTAGAAAGTGGTGCACAAATTATTGATGTGAACATGGATGATGCTGTATTAGAAGGTGTAAAAGCCCTGACTACTTTTTTAAATTTAGTACAAAGCGAACCTGATATTGCTAAGATACCTATCATGATTGATAGCTCTAAATTTGAAATTATTGAAGCGGGTTTAAAATGCGTGCAAGGAAAATGTATAGTGAACTCTATTTCCATGAAGGAAGGTGAAGCTAAGTTTATTGAACAAGCACATATCTGTAAGGCATTTGGCGCTGCAGTGATTGTAATGGCTTTTGACGAGGTAGGTCAGGCAGATACTAAGGATAGAAAAATAGAAATCTGTTCTCGTGCTTATAAAATATTAGTAGAACAAGTAGGATTTGATCCTCAAGACATCATTTTTGATCCGAATATTTTTGCAGTAGCAACAGGTATTGAAGAACATAATAATTATGCCGTTGATTTTATTGAAGCAACCCGCGTTATTAAACAAAGAATGCCGCTAGCTAAAGTAAGTGGTGGTGTTTCCAACGTTTCTTTTTCTTTTAGAGGCAATGATGCCGTACGTGAAGCCATTCATGCCGTATTCTTATTTCATGCAGTGAAAGCGGGTATGGATATGGGTATTGTAAATGCAGGTCAATTAGAAGTGTATGATGAGATTGAACCTACTTTAAGAAATTTATGTGAAGATGTTATTTTAAATAGAAATAACGACAACAACGAAGCGACCGAAGCCTTGATTCAATATGCCGACACGGTAAAAGCAAAAGGAAAAGTAGAAGTAAAAAGTGCTGCATGGAGAGAAGGCACCGTAGAAGAAAGATTAGCGCATTCTTTAATAAATGGTATTACCGATTTTATTGATGCAGATACAGAAGAAGCCAGATTACAATACAGCGAACCTTTGGAAGTGATTGAAGGGCCACTCATGGCGGGCATGAACCAAGTAGGTGATTTATTTGGTGCAGGTAAAATGTTTTTACCGCAGGTGGTAAAAAGTGCCAGGGTAATGAAAAAAAGTGTGGCCGTTTTAACACCTTTTATTGAAGCCGAAAAAGAAAGAAAAAAATTAGCTTCTATTAATCCGAATGGAGCGAGCAAGGGGCCTGCCAAAATATTACTAGCCACCGTAAAAGGGGATGTGCATGATATTGGAAAAAATATTGTGGGTGTAGTATTAGGATGTAATGGTTATGAAATTATTGACTTAGGGGTGATGGTCGCTGCCGATAAAATTTTAACTGAAGCACAAAAACACGATGTAGATATTATTGGACTGAGTGGTTTAATTACGCCTTCTTTAGATGAGATGGTGTATATCGCTAAAGAAATGAAACGTAGAGGAATGACTATTCCATTGATGATTGGCGGTGCTACTACTTCTCGAATGCATACGGCCGTAAAAATTGCACCTGAATATGGTGATGGGGTGATACATGTATTAGACGCATCCAGAAGTGTAACAGTGGCAGGTTCTTTACTGAACAAAGACCAAAAAACACCTTTCTTATTAGAATTAGAAAAAGCTTACGCAGGACTGAAGAACGATTTTGACAATAAAAAAACAACTAAGCAATCACTCAGCTATGCAGATGCTTTGCAAAACAAAGCAGTCATAGATTGGGAAAATTTTAAAGTGAAAGCACCTAGTTTTACAGGCAATAAAGCCATAGAGATCACCGACTTATCGGTGCTCGTAGACTATATCGATTGGAAGCCGTTTTTCATTGCTTGGGAATTGCATGGAAATTTTCCAGCCATTCTTACCGATGAAAAAGTAGGAGAAGTGGCAACTAAGCTTTATGAGGATGCGCAAAAATTATTGACTCAAATCATTAAAGAAAATTGGTTGACCGCAAAAGGAGCAGTGGGATTTTGGCCAGCCAGTTCTAATAACGATGATGTACTTGTTGAAAATGGTCAAGAAAAAATAGCCTTACATTTTTTAAGACAACAAGCTAAAAAAACAGTAGGTCAGCCCAACTATTCATTGGCTGATTTTATTTGTCCAGCTAGCGAAAATAAAAAAGACTTTATTGGCGCCTTTGCTGTAACTATTCATGGTATTGAAAAACATATCAAACAATTCGAAGAAAACTTAGATGATTATAATAAAATTATCTTACAAGCCCTTGCCGACAGATTAGCAGAAGCCTTTGCAGAATACTTACATGCTAAAACTAGAAAAGAATATTGGGGCTATGCTGCCGATGAAACTTTAAATAATGAATCTTTAATAAGTGAGCAGTATGTAGGCATTCGTCCT
>CAINFN010000115.1 GCA_903848125.1 uncultured Bacteroidota bacterium | reverse complement strand
GCTGGTTCATTATTTTCAAAAGTAATTTCTATGATTTGCGCATTAGAATGATTAACTCCGATAAATTTTTTATCATTGTCTAAAGCAAAATATATATTCTCTGCATTTCCTTTTGTACGCATTTTAGCAATAGAACCATCATCAAACCAGGCATTAAGCCTGTTTCCTTTTAATTGGTTGTAATATTCCGTGGTATCAATTTTATTGATGGCAAACGCATTTTCAAATACATAAAGCTGCTCTGGCTTTTTATTTTTTACATACAAATAAATAGTATCTCCAGTGATTTGATTTTCATTTGCCCATACAATAGGGTTGGTTAATAATCTAATGGTTGAATCATTTAAGGAATAGAATAAGCTATCTGCATTGGCTTGTAAAGAGTCGGAATATATTCTTACATGATGATAAGCTTCAAAATATTTATCTAAAGTAGTATCTTTTATTTTGCCTATACTATCTCTTGCTTTGGGAATAGTTCTTGATAAATCAGAAATTTTTCCTGTATGCAATGTGTCAGCCGCTATGTATAAAGTATCTTTCTTTTGTTTTATTAATAATAGAGGATGTTCGGTGGCAAATAAAATACTTTTTTTCTTATTGGTTTTAATATTACCAGCCAATAAATCAAAACTAAGCGAATCCTTTGATCGGTAAATCGCGTCCCCTCTAAATTCACTTAGTCCAGTAGAATCGTCAATAAACATTTCGTCAGCAATAAAACGATAAGTGCTATCATCGACCGAAGATCTGTCGTATAAGTTTCCTTTTTTAAGCCCAGTATTAAAATTCCCATTGCTTGTACTAATAACTCTTGAACCAGTTATAATTTTACTAGGACTGGTAAAATTGGCTAGTTGTGAGTAGGTATTATAGGTTAAGGTATCAGTAATAATTTTATTTTCTTGATCACGTAATTCAACCTTCTTCTTAAATATGACATCTCTGGTTTCGCCATAATAAACCCCTTCCTTACTGGTTAAAACAGTTTTATCTCTTACTAATTTTCCACCTTTTGTGAAATTTCCAATTTTAGTGGCAGCGTCATAATCTAGTGAATCGGTTGTGAGCACCCCTTTCCCATCAGTTAATTTCACTTTTTTTCTTAAAAAAGCTTTTTTTGTCGCCCCTAAATATTTTAGGTAGTCGGAATAAGTATGCACACTATCGGCATCATTGATATGGATGTGTCCAAAACCTTCTAGCGTGTTTAGGGTGTTATTTAAAATTAGACTGTCTCCAAATAATAAAGTTTTTCCTTGCCTTATTTGAACGTGTCCAACAAAGACAACAAAATCCATGCTGTCCATTTTTTTTACATTGTAGGTTTCTGCCGAAAGAAACTCAATCAATTTTCCTCCATTTTCAACAGTAGCGCCATTGGAAACAGAGAGGGTATCCGTTTGTTTTTGAATTTGAGCCTTAGCAGAAATAGTCAAAAAGGAAAAGCATAATATAATAAAACCAATTCTATTCATGAGGTATTGAATCGGCTATAGGCTTAGTTAGAGGAGCTGATTTGTCTTTTTTTCCAAATACGGAAATATTAATATAACGCTTTGGATGTACCTTAACATCATCCACTAATGTGTTGATACTTTGTAATGTGTTTTGTAGCTCATGGTAAAAACTACTGTCATTCATTAGTTTGGCTGCAGTGCCATTGCCTGAATTTAATTTTTGTAAGCTGGTATTTAAAGTGGCAACAGCAAGTTGAATGGTTTTGATGGTTTTATTTAAATCTGCATCCTTAACAGCCTTAGAAGCGCTATCTAAGTTGGTAATTATATTGTTTAGCTTTTGATTGTTATCATTTAAATTTTTAGTAAAACTATTGACATTGTCAAAAGTTTGCGCAATAGAACCATTTTGTTTTTGAAGCATCGTTTCAATAGCGCTCACCGAAGTACTTAAACTTTTTGTAGTTACTGCCAAGTTCTCTAAAATTAATTGAAGCTTTTCTTTATTATTATCATTTAAAACAGTGTTGATATTGGTTAAAACTTTATCTAAGGAAGTGATGGCGTTTTTAGTTTGTTCACCAAGAGGAGATAGGGTATTCACAAAGTCACCTAATAAACTGGTCGCAGGGGCAGTTTGAATCGTGTCTCCAGATTTGAAAAAAGTAGCGGCATTCCCTAATACAATACTAATACTACTAATCCCTAGTGGGTTATCTTGAATAGTGGCTACTGAGTTAACTGGAATTTTATAAGGTTCATTTAATTTAACTGATACAATTATTTGCGCTAAATTATCCTTTTGATTTTCTATTTCAAACACCGACCCCACTTGATATCCATTTACAAAAACAGGG
>CAINFN010000114.1 GCA_903848125.1 uncultured Bacteroidota bacterium | reverse complement strand
TAGAGAGGTGTCCGAGTGGTTTAAGGAGCACGCTTGGAAAGCGTGTATACGGCAACGTATCGGGGGTTCGAATCCCTTCCTCTCTGCAAAGCCTGTCATGAAAGTGATAGGCTTTTTTAGTGTTCTTTTCTGTTATGATCCATGCGCTCATTGTATTCCAATGGTTCGTTTTCCCAGTTCTTATTATAAGAGACAAACCAGCCTAACCAGATGGATCTAGATAAGCGCATAATTAAGGGTTGTGTAAAAATTAATAAAACGATAGCAGTGCCCATCCAATAAAAAATTCGGTTGTCGTCCAAATCAAAAGTCATGCCTATTAATACTTTCCAAGCTACAAATGTGGAAACGAAATAAGCTACTGTTAATGCATAACTTACATAACCTGTACCATAATAAAATCCTAATTCTATTTCTGTTGGCTGACCACAAACAGGGCATTGCTCATTCATTTTAGTAATGGCGGATAAGTTATATGGGTTGCTAGATACAAAAAGCTTTCCTTCCCTGCACCTTGGGCATTTATTGTTGATGGTGCTCCACAAATAATTTTTCGGCATGCCGCAAAGGTACTGAAATAGTAAAGAAGTTTTGTTCTAAATGAAAACAGATGATTAATCTATTCGGATTCAATCAACTTTTCCATTTGTATGCCCCTTGATCCCTTTATTAAAAAATAATGCTCTTTGATGTTTTGTTGATCTAGCCATTGTTTCGCCGCCTTGGTAGTTTCAAAATAGGAATAAGGGTGGGTACATTTTTCAAATTCCTTACCCACTAAAAGCACTTGTTTGAAGGGGTAATTATTTATTAGATTGATTATTTGTTGATGTTCTTCTTGGCTATTGTTACCTAATTCTTTCATGCCTCCTAAGCAAAGAATTTTAAATTTATTTTCAATGCTTGCAAAATTTTCGATGGCTACTTTCATACTGCTAGGGTTGGCATTGTAGGCGTCTAAAATTACTTGGTTGTTTTTCCAGGTGATGAGTTGTGATCGGCTGTTGTTGGGCGTATAATTTTCTATTGATCCAATAATTTTTTCGATAGGCACTTTGCAATACAAGCCAATACTTATAGCGGCCAGTACATTGGGTAAATTATAAGCACCCACTAAATTTGTTTTGATGATTTTGTTTGCTAAACTCGTATCAGCTGAATTTGTAATAGTTACTTGCAATAAGCCTCCATCCTGGTTTGTTTCTTTGCCTTGCAGGCTTCCGGTATGCGTTCCATAACTAATTATATTTTCAATACCCTTGCTCATGGCTACTAAATAATCATAATCGCTATTGATAAATGCAGCGCCCTTATTTAGTTTTAAGTAATCAAACAATTCTCCTTTTCCTTTTTTTACACCTGCTTCACTGCCAAAGCCTTCTAGATGAGCTTTGCCGCAGTTATTGATCAATCCATGGGTAGGTAAAGTATAACTACAATAACTTTCTATTTCATGTAAATGATTGGCACCCATTTCTATGATGGCATATTCGGCATCTTGTTTGATACTTAATAAGGTAAGGGGCACGCCAATGTGGTTGTTTAAATTTCCTTGGGTGGTATACGTTGTATAATGACTATTCAATACCGCAGCAACTAATTCTTTGGTAGTTGTTTTTCCATTACTGCCCGTAATGGCAATAAATGGAATGGTAAATTGTTGACGATGAAATTTAGCAAGTGCTTGTAAAGTTGTTAAAACATCTTCTACTAAAATAATTCGATCTTGTAAATCATTTGTTGTGTTGATGGGTTCATCCACAATTGAAAATGCGGCGCCCTGTTCTAATGCTTTTACAGCAAATTCGTTTCCATTAAAATTGGGTCCTTTTAAAGCAAAATATAAATCTCCTTTTTGAAGTTTTCTGGTATCAGTTTGTACTTGAGGGTGCGCCTTATAAATTTCGTACAAAGAATTGATGGATGCAAGCTGCTTCATATTGGTAGCAGTTTTAACTATTAGCCGAACTTAATAAACAAGTGGCCATGGCTACTAAACCTTCTTCTCTTCCGGTGAAACCCATGGTTTCGGTGGTGGTAGCTTTGATAGAAATATCTTTATCTCCAATGTGTAAAATGTCTGCAATACATGCTTGCATCGCTATGACATAAGGTTTTATTTTTGGAGACTCTAAACATAAGGTAGCGTCTATATTTACAATTTGATAACCTTGTTCGGTAATTAAATCATAAGTTTTTTGAAGTAAAATTTTACTATCAATATTTTTATAAGCGGCATCGGTGTCGGGGAAATGAGTACCAATGTCTCCTAAACTTAAGGCACCTAATAAAGCATCGCAAATGGCATGCAATAAAACATCTGCATCACTGTGCCCTAAAGCACCTTTAGTATGTGGAATTTTAATGCCACCAATCCATAAGTCTCGGCCTACTACTAATTGATGAAAATCGATGCCAGAGCCTATGCGTAATTTCATTCCGACTATTTTTTAAATAATTTATTCCACCAATGTGTATTTTCTTCTGAAGCACCTGGTGTGTCCATACCAAATGCAGATACTGCACATCTAAAACCAATGGTGCTAGATGATTTATCTTGATCTAAAAATCTTCTGGTGCCAGGGTTTAACCAATAAGGGCGATCTTTCCAACTTCCTCCTTTATATACTCTTGATTTATTAGAGATCAAAGTATTGTTGTTGGTTTCATAACTTGAAGTATTGTTGTCATCACCATCTAATGCATTGTTGCTTCTGTATGGATTGAAATCATCCATATCAATGGTATTCATTGGTCGGTAAATGTCTGCCACCCACTCGTTTACATTACCACTGATATTGTATAATCCAATTTGATTTTGTAAGAAACTATTTACTTTAGAAGGAAAACCAGCGCCATCATTTGAATAACCAACCATACCCATATAATCACCACTTCCGTTTTTGAAATTGGCTAAAAACATTCCTTGATTACCAGTCTTTTTACCAGAAGTAGTGCTTCTTAAACCATCGTTGCCATTGGAACTCCAAGGATAAGGGCTATCAGAGCTCACCAAATTAGCATTAGGGTGTGGCGCATTAGAGCCTGATTTTGGTAAATTAAAACCTGAAATATAATTTTTTCCACTTGATACTTTTGCAGCATATTCCCACTCTGCTTCAGTAGGCAATCTGTAGTCGGGGATCATTACATAATCATCCACATTTTTAGATCTATTAAAACCTGTAGAAGAAGTGTTGGTAGTGACCCCTTTGCCCCCTGTAGAATCTGAAATGGAATTAGCAATCCCCATTTTACCTACATAAGGTTTTTTAGGATCTATTAATTTGTATTTTAATAAAGTTTGTTCATTGGATCTATCCGTTTTCCATCTGCAATAATCATTGGCTTGCTCCCAGGTAACACCTACCACTGGATAATCATTAAATACAGAAGATCTAAAATAACCTTCAATCATGGGATCATTGTAAGATAAATCTGATTTCCAAACAGCGGTATCAGGTAAAGCAGCTCTAACAATAGAATCTCTTCCTAATGGAATAAATATCTTCTCTAGCCAATGAACATAATTGCGATACTTTTTATTGCTTACTTCATATTGATCAATTCTAAATGAACTTACGGTAACTCTTCTAAGGTTGTTGTTCCAATCACCCATAATATTTTCTTGATTCATGCCCATGGCAAAAGTACCTCCACGAATAAGTACCGTTTCGGCATAGGGGTCATCGGCTTTAGCTTCAATTTTGATGAAATTATTTTCTTTGTTATTGGAAGGGGATAATAAAGTAGGCCCTAATAACAACAGACCAAAAAACAGTAAAATACTATTTATAAAATGCATAGTAATTATTTATCCAAAAATGGGGTTAAGTGATAGTGCGAATATAGCTTGTTTTTTATTCATTTATTCACTTGTAAGTATATTCTTATGTTACTAAAACCCTAATTTTAGTTTATGGTAAGGGTTGCCCTAGTATATTTTTTAAGTATTGTATTTTTTCCTTCTATTTTAAGTGGGCAAAATTCCCCTTTTTCAAATGGGAAGTGGGTTAAAATTGCTACCTCTAAACAGGGTATTTTTCAACTAACAGGCTCGCAACTTAAGGCCATGGGGTTTGTGCTTCCTTTTTCTTCCAATCAACTGCAGTTATTCAATTACAACTTAGCTAATTTGAACGAAAAAGTGGACACCAATCCTGTAGTTGGTATTACTGAAAATGCAATTTTGGTAAGCGATGGTGGAGACAATCAATTTGACGAAAAAGATTTTTTTTTATTTTACAGCGAAGGGCCCATTCAATGGAAATATGATGAGGTTAAAAATGGACCAACTCATTATAAAAATGCCTGCCTTGATTCTGTTTTTTATTTTATTACATTAGGTAGTAATGGAAAAAGAATGAGTGCTGCAGCAAAAATTAATACAGCTCAACAAACCATTGATAATTATGATGAAAGATGGCTAATCGAAAAAGACAGTATTTCACTTTTAAGTAGTGGTAAATTATTGCTAGGTACGCCAATGGGTCAAGGAAGTGGAAAGCAAGCGCAGCTTAATTATCCTTTGAATATGAATGGATTGATTTTGTCAAGCCCATTTAATATAGTCACGCAATATGCTGCAACAGCTTATCAAAGTGCAGCTAATTTTAATTTATCAGTGAATGCCAATATAGCAAAAACAACTTCTGTAGCTCCTGTTTCTGGCTATATATACGATGAAACTGCAAATCTAGTAACAGATAATTTTACTTATACTTTAAATGCCAATACCAATTTAATGAATCCTGTAAATGTAGCCGTTGCCTTTACATGTGAAAATACAACAGCAACAGGTTGGATAGATTTTATAGAACTTAATGCAAAAAGAAAAATTGGTTTTTGGGGTACCAATTCATTTGGCTTTAGAAATTATGTGTTGGCAAAAACGGTGAATGCGGTTCAATATCAATTACAAAATATTGATGCTACTACTCAAATTTGGGACGTCACTCATCCAGAACAACCTGCAAGTATTGCTATTAATTTTCAAACTGCTACCACCGGAAATTTTATTCAACTAGCCGACACGCTTCGTGAATTTTTTGCAGTAAATCAACAAGGGTATGAAACGCCCAGTTTTGTAGCTACAATGGGCAATCAAAATTTAATGGCCAGTAATGTACCCGATTATATTATTATCACTGCTAGCAATTATATAAATGCGGCAAATAAATTGCGAGATTTTCATGCAGCCTCAAATGGATTAAAGGGTATAGTTTATAATGTGAATGAAATTTTCAATGAGTTTTCGGGTGGGCAACCAAGTCCTACAGGCATTAGGAATTTCATACAATATGTAAGTAAGCAATCCAGTTTGAGAAAAGTGAATGCCCCGCAATATTTATTATTGATGGGGATGGCTAATTTTAGCTATAAAACATACAATAGTGCGCTTCAAATTCCGGTTTTTGAAAGCAGTGCATCAACAAATATTTTAGCTAGTTATCCAACTGATGATTATTATGCTATACTCACACCCAATGATGATATTAATTCGCCTACTAGCATAAAAAATAGTTCTTTGGCTATGGGTAGATTGCCTATTAGAACAGCTGCTGAAGCGGATACGGTGGTTGAAAAAATAATTAATTATCAAAAAAACAACAACGGAGGTGCTTGGAAAAATCAATTGACTTGGGTGGCAGATGATGGAGATTATAATTTGCATTTGCAAGATGCCGAAGACATAACAAGCAATTTGCAAAAGAAAGTTCCGGCTTGGAATCAAAAGAAAATTTATTTAGATCTATATCCAGTAACAAATAATATTGCAGGTAATACCTATCCATTGGTGAATGCAGCCATCAATCAAACCATTAATAATGGAAGTTTAATTTTAAATTATACTGGACACGGAAATTATTCAAGACTTTCAGAAGAAGCGGTCATAGCGCAGTCGGATGTGGAGCAATGGAACAATGCAGGTAAATTACCTTTGATGATAACGGCTTCCTGTGATTTTGCCCCCTATGATCAACCTCAATTAAGTCCATTTGGATTTGATGCACTTTTAAAAAATTCAAAAGGAGTGGTGGCATTGGTTGCGGCAAGCAGATTGGTGTATGCTTTTAGCAATAAACAAATCAATGATCAATTTATTCAAAAATTATTAGTGCCAGATAGTGCGGGACATTTTTTAACCATTGGTACAGCTTTACAAAAAGCAAAAATGGCAGCCTGGGCGCAAGGGGAAGATCATATTAATACTTTTAAGTTTACCTTATTAGGTGATCCAGCCATGCATTTAGCAAAAGTGGTTGATCAAGTGGTAGTAAATGCTATCAACGGCAAAACATTTCTAGGCACAGATACATTACAAGCTGGCAATAAGTATACGATCACTGGTAGTGTCCAATCGGGTGCCCAATTGAAAAATAATTTTAAAGGGACTTTAGAAATGGTGTTATATGATGCAGCTAATATTAAAAAAACATTGGGGAATACTAATTATAGTATACCTGTAAATGTAAGCGTACAAGAAAATATCTTATTTAAGGGAACTGCAAGTGTTAATGCAGGAAAATTTTCAATAGATTTTATGTTACCAAAGGAAGTAACTGTCAATCAAGGAGCTTTGAAATTACAATTAAGTGCTTTTAATGATAGTTCAGATGCCATAGGCGTATTCAATCAAATTTTTGTAAAGCCAGCTGTAGCTGTAAATTTTTCAGATACGATTGGCCCTGAGATGCAACTGTATTTAAATGATACTAATTTTATAAATGGTGGTTGGGCCGCTTCTTATTCAACTTTGCTAGTTAATTTAAAAGATGAGGCGGGCATACAAACTTCTGGAAATTCATTAGGGCATG
>CAINFN010000113.1 GCA_903848125.1 uncultured Bacteroidota bacterium | reverse complement strand
TTTTTATTGGGGGCTTAAAGGTATTTCTTCCTATGAGTATTACTTTAGTCTTATTGGGAGGTAATATATTTTTTTGTATTTCATTTAATCCAGTACAATACCCTATAATTTCTCCATTTTTTACTAATAGGTCTTTAATGACTTCCTCTTTATCTGGTCCCTTTTTTCTCTTATCTTTTGTATTGGGCTTATAATACTTCCCTTTGATTAATTTATGTATTATCCCTTTAACGTCATACCGGTTTAATGCTTTTATTATTGCGTGTGCATTTTCGGCGGCTCCTTCAAATTCCAAGTACGAAAATACATACCCTTCATTAAAGGTGTCTATCCGACTTTTTACGTTACCTGCTATGGTAATTTTAGGCTCCATTTTGCAAAGATACAGAATATGTCTAGTTTATTATATAATTATTAAGACAGTAAATTTAATAAATCTTACTTTATCTTTAGCTAGTAAAAACCATCGTATGTGCTACGTTATTGGCGTTAAAATACCTAAAAAACAAACTATTAAAATAGGTAGTGCCCTATTGGATTTGGATGCCATCGATATCCCTGCTCAGTCAGGTTTTGCTTATAACAATTGGCATGTCATTTTTAATGAATCATCGCTAAGACCAGGACTTATGCATTGGGAATTAATTCCTAACTGGGTTCGAAATGAAAAAGAATTAATCGAGTCAAGAAAAAAATACACCACGCTTAATATAAAGGCCGAAACCCTGCTCACGAATAAAGTAGCCCAGTCCACTATTTACACGCACCGCTGCTTGGTACTAGCCTCCCAGTTTTTTGAATGGCAACAAATTGAAAAAGAAAAATACCCTCATTGTATTGCTATCAATGACACTCCTCTATTTTATATTGCTGGTGTATGGAATACTTGGACCAATCAAAATACGGGCGAAATAAAAAATAGTTTTGGGATCATCACGACCGAGGCCAACGCTTTAATGAGTAAGATTCATAATATAAAAAAAAGAATGCCTACCATCTTAAACGAAGATTTAGCCAATAGCTGGGTGAATGAAAATTTAAATGATGCCCAACTTCTTGAAATAGCCAAGCATCAATTTACAGACACTAAAATGAAAGCGCATACGGTAGCTAAAAATTTTCAACAAAGTCCTAGCCCATGTGAAAAGGTAGATTACAAAATATTTACACCGCAAAGCTTATTCTGATTTCAAATCAGCGCTTATATAATGGTAACGGTCTCGTGCATTTCAGGAACGATTACCTCTTTGAATCCTTTTTTACGCAATCTTTCTGCAAAATGATCCTGCACCTCGGCCTCACCATGCACCACAAATATTTGTTTCACTGATTCAGGATTTTGACAACCTAAAAATTGCATTAAATCTTCATAATCGGCATGCGCACTCATACTTCTGATAGAACCTACTGTGGCAATGACCTGGTATTCTTCACTATAAATTTTTACTACTTTAGCACCATTCATTAATCTTCCGCCTAAAGAATGTGGTTCGCAATAACCTACTAATAAGATGGTATTTTTTGAATTGCTAATATTATTTTTGATATGATGCTTCACCCTACCTGCATCAGCCATACCCGAAGCAGAAATAATAACTTTAGGGTGCAAGTCCTCATTCAAGGCTTTACTTTCTTCCACCGTTTTGATATAGCGTAAGCCCTCAAAATCAAATGGGTCATCATCCACCTCCAATATTTTTTGAATCTTTTTATTGAAATATTTAGGAAACTTTTTTACCACTTCTGTGGCTTCCATACTTAATGGACTGTCTACATATATTGGTATATAGGGTAGTCTCTTTTCCAAAGACAATTGATTCAGTTCAAATAATATTTCTTGGGTACGTCCTACACTAAAAGCAGGAATGATTAAATTTCCTTTTTGCTCCACACATGTTTTCTCAATCCACTTTAATATATCATCTGGTGTAGTATGAATTAAATCATGCAATTTATCACCGTAAGTACTTTCTATAATAATGGTATCTGCTTGTGGGAAAGTGGAGGGCGAACGCAATATCATATCGCGATACCTTCCTACATCACCACTAAAAGTGAGGGTTTTGGTGATGCCCGCTTCTTTAATGCTTAAATTTACTGCTGCACTACCTATAATATGCCCTGCATCGGTATATACCAATTCTACAGAATCAGAAATTTTAGTAGGTACATCGTACTCCACCATTTTTAATAAAGGTAAAACTAGGTTCACATCATCCAAGTCATACAATGGTTCAATAGGTGGCAAGCCATGCTTAGCTCTACGCTTATTGCCATATTTTGCATCATCTCTCTGAATCATCGCAGAATCCTCTAATAAAATTTCAACTAAAGCTTTGGTACCTGGGGTGCAATATATATTTCCTTTAAACCCTTCTTTTGCTAGTTTAGGAAGTAATCCCGAATGATCTATATGTGCGTGGGAAAGAATTACATAATCCACTTTAGTGGCATCAAACCCAAATGTAGCATTTAACGAATCAGTATCTCTTCCCATTCCTTGAAACAATCCGCAGTCCAATAAAAAATTCTCGCCATTATCTAATTGAACTAAATGTTTTGATCCAGTTACAGTGCGCGCAGCACCATGAAAACTTATTTTCATTTGATAAATTTATTACACTAAAGTTAGTTTAAATAGCGATGGCGGCCACTAAATAATCTGCAATTAAAATAAGTATACAACTTACTACTACTGCTTGTGTGCCTGCTTTACCAATTTCCAATGCACCTCCTTTTACATAGTACCCAAAATAACAAGGAATGGTACTTATGATAAATGAGAATATAAACGATTTGTAAAAAGCAATGGAAACATAATTGGCATCGAAACCTTTTCTGATTCCCATAATAAAAACTTCAGGCGCAACCGCTCCTGTTAAACCACCCACAAAATAACCACCCCAAACACCAATTACTGCTGAAATTCCAACTAGAATGGGCACCATTGTAAAGGATGCCAATATTTTTGGTAAGATTAAATAATTTTTGGTATTAATGCCCATAATTTCTAATGCATCTATTTGCTCACTTATGCGCATATTGCCTAATTCACTCGCAATTTTACTTCCCACCACCCCTGCCAATACAATACTTAAAAAGGAGGGAGCAAATTCTAACAACATTCCATCTCGCACCACGATTCCAATAGTGGTAATCGGGATCAAAGGATTTACAAATTGAGCTGAGGTTTGAACAGTGATGACCGCACCCAAGAAGAAAGAAATAATCACCACAATGGGCAATGACCCGAAACCAATGTCCACACATTGCTTGATGTACTCCTTCCAGAACATTTTCTTGTTCTCGGTTTTTGTAAACATCCCTTTCAACATATAGATGTAGTTCCCGAAATGGGTGAAGATATTCATCCTGCTAAATTAAATTATTTCTTTCTTTTTTTCATTCGCTTCCACCAACTTACTCTTTGAACTTCGGTATCAGTATCCACCCTTGTCTTTAACTGGGCATCTACCACAGCCACAGTGGCCATATTAATTATATTTCTTACACCAGATCCAAGTTGTAATACATTCACTGGTTTCTTTAAACCTAATAATATAGGACCAATAATATCCACGCCGCCAACTTCTTTTAATAAATGATACGCAATATTTCCAGAAGTCAAATTAGGGAAGATTAATACGTTCACTTGTGCATCTACTAAATCACTGAATGGATAATTTTCTTTTAAAATTTCTTTATTAAATGCCATCATACCTTGCATTTCTCCATCTACAATTAAGGATGGATTGCGTTGCTTGATAATTCTTGTGGCTTCCGCTACCATTTTTGCCTCAGGTGTATCACTGCTTCCAAAGTTGGAATAACTTAACATGGCAATTCTTGGTTCCATATTAAAATTGCGCACTTCTTTAGCAACAAGCAATGCAATATCTGCTAGCTCTTCTGCATTGGGATTGATATTTACAGTTGTATCTGCTAAAAATAAAGGTCCTTTTTTAGTCAACAACAAATACATTCCAGCAATTTTTTTAACGCCTTCCTCTGTACCTATAATATGTAAGGCGGGTTTGATTCCATCGGTATAATTACGCGTTAATCCAGACAACATGGCATCTGCTTCTCCAGTTTCCACCATCATCGCACCAAAATAATTTTGCGTACGCATCAATTTCAAACTCTCGTACTTATTAATTCCTTTACGTTGTCTCTTTTGAAATAATACCGAACCAAAAAATTCACGCTTGGCTTCCATTTCATCGCTGCGCACATCAATAATTGGTAAATCACTAATATCAATATTATTTGCTTCCGCTATATTCTTTATTCTAGTTTCATTACCTAGTAAAATTGGATAAGCAATGCCATCATCGTATACGATACTAGCTGCTTTTAATATTTTAACATTTTCAGCATCAGAGAATACCAAACGTTTCGGATCTCGTCTTGCCTTATTGCTAATTAAGCGCATTAATTGATTGTCTAAACCTAAACGCTTGTTTAATTGCAATTCATATTCATCCCAATTAGCAATAGGTTGTTGCGCTACACCCGACGCCACTGCTGCTTTTGCCACTGCCGGCGCCAAAGTGCTTAATAACCTTGGATCTAATGGTTTAGGAATAATATATTCAGGACCAAAACATAGGTTCTGTTGATTATAGGCCATGTTCACCGCATCTGGTACAGCTGATTTTGCTAATTCAGCCAATGCAATTACTGCAGCTAACTTCATCGCCTCATTAATTGATTTTGCACGAACATCTAAAGCACCTCTAAAAATATAAGGGAAACCTAAAACATTATTTACTTGATTAGGGTAATCGGACCTTCCTGTTGCCATGATAATGTCTTTTCTCACAGCCGTTGCAGCATCATAATCAATCTCAGGATCGGGATTGGCTAAAGCAAATACAATTGGATTTTTTGGCATCGATGAAATCATCTCTTGAGAAATAATATTGCCTACGCTCAATCCTAAAAACACATCGGCAGTTTTGAAGGCCTGCACCAATGTCATATTTTCTGCTTTAATTGCAAAGGGTTTTCTATCTTCTCCTAAATCGGTTCTTCCAGTATGCAGCACGCCATCTTTATCAAACAAAATAAAATTTTCATACCTCGCACCTAAGGCGACATATAATTTAATACATGCCATGGCCG
>CAINFN010000112.1 GCA_903848125.1 uncultured Bacteroidota bacterium | reverse complement strand
GCTTTATCAAGCCTAAAAATTAATAAAGCTCCTTTTGGGGCTTTATTAATTTAATATATCAGCTCAATTAGACTTCCACTTTTGCGTTATCTATTCAATTTTGTTGTAATTTAATTTGATTAATTAATTACAATATGTATAAGAAATTCATTTTACTATTTTTAATAGTAAATGCTCAAGCTTCATTGGCTCAATCTACTTTTATATTTACTAAAGGATTGTTCATAGAGGGGGTGCACCATTATGGTAGAGAAGCAATTTATGCAGATAGCTTAGCCTATCAGTTATACAATAAAACTTTAGAAAAGCCAGCTTTAGGTAAAGCATTTTGGAATGGAGTGTCAAGTAATGCTAAGCTTTGGCAGGAAGTGAATGCCAACAAACAAAATATTTTTGAAGCGAAAGGATTTGGAATGGGGGGCTATCTATATTTAACTTATGAGTCCCCTGAGTCTAAAAATGTATTGTTACAAATTAAGGGCAACAGTTCGGTTTATGTAAATGGAGTATTGCATGCAGGTGATCCTTATGCTGCTGGTTGGTTGTATATTCCCATTAATTTAAAAAAAGGGGAAAATGAATTTTATGTTCGTCGATATTTTCAAACCTCAGTTACATTGGTCTTTCCAGAAAAGCCAATTAGTATAATCACTGCCGATTCTACTTTGCCTCATGTTGTATTGAATGTGCAAAATGGAATGTTGCAAGGGGCAGTAGTAGTTATGAATTCAAGTGCCAAGGAATTACAACAACTTAAAATAGAAGCTACTATTGCTGGAATAAAAACAAGCACTACGCTGCCATCTATTCCTGCTTTAACAAGTCGTAAAATAATTTTTTCATTTGATGCAAGTAATATCAATAAAACAGGCACACAAGCATGTTTGTTGACTTTATATGATCATCAAAAATCGATTGATGAAAAGAAAATAATGATTGAAGCGGTAGATCCTTCTGCCCAGTACAGTTCTACTTTTATTAGCGATATGGACGGTAGTTTACAATATTATTCAGTCACTCCACAGTTAAAGGGGAAAAAAGAAAACGCTGCCTTATTTTTATCAGTCCATGGTGCAGGTGTGGAAGCCATTGGACAAGCAAGAGCTTATCAGTCAAAAGATTGGGGCACCTTGGTGGCGGCCACCAATAGAAGGCCTCGTGGATTTAATTGGGAAGATTGGGGCCGATTAGATGCACTAGAAGTATTAACTCTTGCCAAAGAAAAATTTAAACCAGATCCAAATAGAATTTATTTGACTGGACATTCTATGGGTGGGCATGGTACTTGGTTTTTAGGCGCAACTTACCCAGGCAATTGGGCGGCTATAGCACCTTGTTCTGGTTATCCTACACTAAAGTCTTATGGCTCAGCAGATGGAATTATTCCAGATAGTAGTAAAAACAAATTTGAACAATTATTATTAAGAGCGGGCAATTATAGCAGATAATTCATTCAAATTACAGCTCAACGGAGAAGTGAGAGATGCAAAATGGTTAAAAACTTCGGAGAATAAACAGCTACTTATTGTAGCCCGAAACAATCAACCTTTGAGTTTTTTTAAAAATTAGTAATAAAATAGCCATTTCCCATATAAAGGGCACTTTATAAGTTGATTTTTTATCAAATAAAGTGTATTTTGATTCACCAAAAAAAACAAGTTTATGAAAAAATATTTGATGTTAAGTTTAGTATTGATGATAGGTATAGGTAGCATTAATGCTCAACAAGTGACAGCTCCTAAAATGGGAGAGAAAACAGATTCTGCAAAACCAGTAAGTAAAAAGCCTAACCTTGCTGATAAAGTAAAAGGGCAATCAAAAAATGTTGGCTTATTTACATTGTATCAAGATACGGCCACCGGTAGTGTTCAAATGTATATTAGAAAAGATCAATTAAATAAAGAATTTATTTATGAAAGTTTTTCTATTAGTGGCCCTACAACTTTGATGTTAAATCAAAGTATGCATCGTGCCAATTTGGTTTTTAAAATTAAAAAAGCTTTTGATAAGATAGAATTTGAAATTGTCAATACTGGTTTGTATTATGATAAAAATAATGCAGTGAGCAAGACGGCAGATGTAGATAAACCAGAAGCTATTTTCTTTTCAGACAAATATGTAGTTGAGGATTCCCTAGGTTATTTAGTAAGTGGGGATCAATTATTTTTAAGTGAAAAACTAGATCCTGTAAAAACTAACTTTCCTCCAGGACCAGGCAGTAGTATGATATTTAATTTAGGCAATTTAAATACAAGCAAATCTAAATATGCGCAATTGCGTTCTTTTAGTGACAATACAGATGTGGTAGTAGATTTATCTTATGACAATCCTAATACATTAGCCAATGGGGGTGCAGATATTGCAGATCCTCGTTATGTAAGAGTGCGCATGCAACATAGTTTTATTGCCATGCCAAAAAATAATTTTGTACCAAGAAGAGATGATCCAAGAGTTGGTTATTTTATGAGTGAAGTAAATGATCAAACAAGTAT
Source organism: uncultured Bacteroidota bacterium (assembly GCA_903848125.1). Lineage (GTDB taxonomy): Bacteria > Bacteroidota > Bacteroidia > Chitinophagales > Chitinophagaceae > Sediminibacterium. Next base: position 4,728 of record CAINFN010000112.1, on the reverse strand, counting down.
TAGTCCTACTCCTTATAGAGACATGATTCATCATTGGGATTTACAGAAAAAAGACCCTAGTGCAGCAATGAGTGAGCCAGTAGCACCTTTAGTATATTGGATTGAAAACACTACACCTGTTGAATTCAGACAAATTATTTATGATGCAGGAATGAAATGGAATGAAGCATTTGAAAAAGCTGGTTTTAAAAATGCTTTACAAATGAAAATAATGCCAGATACCGCTACTTGGGATCCAGCAGATATTCATTACAATGTAATCAGATGGGTTGCCTCTTCACTACCTTCTTATGGTGCAATAGGGCCAAGTTTTGTGAATCCAAGAACTGGTCAAATATTAGGAGCCGATATTACAGTGGAGTGGTTTTCTGGTAATGCATCACCAATCAATGATGAGTTGTACAATGGTGCTTCAACTCAATCTTTGGACAACCTAATGGTTCCTCATATGGAAACCAAAGACAACTGTAATTTGGCAAATGAGTTAAAAGCACAATACACAAGTGGGCTTACTTTATTAGAAGTGGATGGGGCACCTGCTACTGAAATTAAATTATTACACAAACAATATTTAACTTATCTAATCTTACATGAGATGGGACATACTTTGGGCTTGAATCACAATATGAAAAGTAGCCAAATGTTGTCGCCTGCACAAGTGAATGATACCAGCCTAACACATAAAATTGGATTGATGGGTTCAGTAATGGATTATCCAGCGATTAATTTTGCTTTGGATAAAACCAAGCAAGGTGATTTTTATACCACCAAAGCAGGGCCTTATGATTTATGGGCCATTGAATACGGGTACAGACCATTTACTCCTGAAGAAGAAGCTGCTGGATTAAATAAAATTTTATTAAGAAGTACAGAGTCTCAATTGGCCTTTGGCAATGATGGTGATGATATGCGTACTCCAGGTTCTGGTATTGACCCAAGAATTAACATCAATGATTTTTCAAATGATGCCATTGGATATGCCGAAGAAAGATTTAAAATAGTCAATAATTTGATGGGCAAATTGGTAGCTAAGTATTCAAAGACTGGAAAGTCTTATGCCGAATTAAGAACCAGGTACGCAAGTTTATTAAATCAAAGAAGAAACATGATTGGTGCAGTGAGTCGTTATATTGGCGGGGTGTATATTGATCGTTCCTTCCCTGAACAAAAATCTACTACCAAACCTTATACACCAACTCCAGTGGCGGTGCAGAAAAAAGCCATGGCTACTTTAGCTAAATATGCCTTTGCACCTAATGTTTACGATCAGGATGCACAAGTTTTTCCTTATTTACAAATTCAAAGAAGAGGTTTCAATCAGGGCAGAGGGGAAGATTATAAAGTGACTGCGAATTTAAATTCATTGTCTACAAGCGCTTTTGATCAAATTCTACATCCAGCTACATTGCAAAGAATTACCAACACTAGATTGTATGGCAATAATTATAATGTAACAGAAGTAATGAGTGACTTAGTGAAAAATGTGTTTGATGCAGATATCAATGGAAATGTGAATGTATACAGACAATATTTACAAACTTCATTTGTAAAAACTACTGCACAATTATTAGAAAATCCTGCATTAGATCAGGTATCTAAATCGGCTGTTTTTTATACTTTGAAAAAATTGAAAACAAAATTGACTACAGCTGCTATGGGAAATGAAGAAACAAAAGCACATAGAGCTAATATGGTTTTCATTATTGAAAAAGCATTGAAAACTGATTAAATAGTTCTTTAAAAAACAAAAAATGAAAATTGTAATAAAAATAAGTACGCTCTTTATTGCGTTATTGATTCATTCTTTAGCCTTTGCTTCATCTGATCCAGTAATTGCTTCGCCCATTGAAGGGCGATGGGATTTAACTGTCAATTTAGGTGACCGCATGGCAGCCTCTTGGTTAGAAGTAAGGTTATCTGGTATTAAAACTTTAACTGGACATTTTGTAGGAGATGGGGGAAGTGCAAGACCTATTTCAGAAGTGATTTTCAAAGATGGGAAAGTGAGTTTTCATATTCCACCACAATTTGAAATAAGTGAAAAAGACATGTACTTTGAGGCACAGTATAAAGATGATAAATTAGTTGGAACCATTGTTTCGCCTAGGGGAGGCACTGTAAGTTTTACAGGTGTACGAGCTCCAAAATTAATTTCTGACAAAGTACCTGTTTGGGGAAAGCCCATTCATTTGTTCAACGGAAAAAATTTAGACGGTTGGCAACCACTTGGAAAAACCAATCAATGGATTGTTGAAAAAGGGGTGTTGAAAAGCCCAAAACCTGGCGTGAATATCAGATCTATAAAAACGTTCAATGATTTTAAATTACACATCGAATTTAGATGTTCTGTAGGGAGTAACAGTGGCGTATATTTAAGAGGAAGGTATGAAGTGCAGGTAGAAGATAGTAAAGGGATGGAACCAACGAATATTCATTTAGGAGGATTGTATGGGTTTATTGATCCTTTATTTATGATGGCCAAAGCACCTGGTGAATGGCAGTCTTTTGACATTACTATAGTGGGCAGATTGGTTACCGTTGCAGTAAATGGTAAAAAAGTAATAGAGAATCAACAAATACCTGGCATTACAGGAGGCGCATTGGATAGCAATGAAGGGGAACCAGGACCCATCATGATGCAAGGAGATCATGGACCTATTGAATACAGAAATATCATCATCACGCCAGCTAAGAACTAATTAATTAAAGAATAAAAAAAGCCCCTCGACAAATCGGGGGGCTTTTTTTTATTAGCGTTCAAAAACTACTTCTTCATAAGGGACTCTATATCTTGGGCCCCAAACACCTTGCTCTGTTCCTTTACCAACTGCAATGATCATATTTATTTCAGCACCAGCAGGTAATTTCAATTCTTTTTTTACACGAACTTCATCAAAGCCTTCCATAGGGCAGGATTCAAATCCTTCTGCCGCTATTGATAACATAAAAGTTTGAGCAGCCAATGCACATGACTTATGAACAGTAACGCGTTGATCTGCTTTTCCTCCAAAACGCATAAATGGTTTTGAAATGCCCATAAAAAAACTAATGCATCTTCTTACAAAAGCAAACACGCCAAAAATATCAGAACGGTAGGCGAGTGGCATTAATTTGCCATAATAATCTAGGCCTCTTTTTTGTAGTTTATTGGGTTCGCCCACTATCCCTGCTTTTAATCTTTCGTAATTCCATTTAGCTCTTTTAGGCCATAAATCTTTACGGGTAACAAAAACAACAATTTGCTTTGCTGTTTTAGCTGCTGACTGACCTAAGCATAAAGCTTCATATTTACTTTTCTCTGCTTCACTCTTTATCCAATAAAATTCCCATAGTTGCATATTGCTACTATTAGGCGATAAAATAGCTCTTTCTAAACTTCTTTTAATGACCTCGTCGGGCACTTCCACCAAGGGGTCAAACTTTCTATTAGATCTTCTTTTATTAATAATTTCTTGAAATTCGCTTGAATACATTTTTTATACTTTAATTTTATTTAAATTAGTAGCTGATTTTATCTACTAAACAACAAATTTAGTGGAAGCAGATTGCAAATAAACCAAACTTTTTCATCTTATGCTAAAAAAATTCGCCATTGGACTTGCTTTAATCATCATTGTATTGGGCGGCCTATCCTATACACCTCAGTTTGCCCATTTAAAAAACTTTGCTACCTGGGGGGTGCATACCATTCATGATTATAAAACACATCCAACGCGTTTAGTGGCCAGTGGGAATAAACCCCAATTTTGGCCTTTGGATAGTAATTACAATAAAGGCGTAATATCAGATTCGCTTTTAGCAATTATGGACGCCAATGACACCCATGCTTTTTTAGTCATTCAAGATGGAAAATTAATTTATGAAAAATACTGGGATGGCTATACTTCTAAAACGATTAGTGGCTCTTTTTCTGCCGCTAAAAGTATTATCTCCTTATTAATTGGTATTGCGATAGATGAAGGAAAAATAAAATCAGTAGAGGAGCCGGTAGGTAATTATATTCCTCATTTTAAAACAAGTGGTTTGGAAAAAGTGCGGATTAAAGATTTATTAACCATGAGTTCTGGTACCAGCTACAATGAAGCAGATAAAGGTTATTTTAGTTTGAATGCTTATGGATATTATGGAAACGATGAAGAGTATATGGTGAATAAAATGGAATACAAAGAGCCAGCTGGGGAACACTGGGATTATCGAAGTGGAGATTCCCAAGTATTGGGACTAATTGTTGAGAAAGTATTTGGTCAAAATATTTCAACACTTGTTTCAGAAAGGTTTATGCAACCCATGGGTGCAGAAGCAGATGCATTATGGTTATTAGATGGTGCTAAAAAACATGAAAAAGCATTTTGCTGTTTTAATGGAGTAGCACGCGACTATGCTAGATTTGGTCAGCTGGTATTACAAAATGGCAAATGGGGCGACAAGCAAATTGTATCAACTAATTATGTAGAGGCAGCCACCACACCAGCCACTTATTTAAAAGATCGCTACGAAAATGAAAACCCAGTTGACTTTTATGGTTATCAATATTGGATGTTTAAAGAACAAGGACATGATATAGTGGCGCAGAACGGATTATTTGGTCAGTATGTTTATATTATTCGCGATAAAAATGCAATAGTAGTTCGTTTAGGAGAATCTAAAGTAACTAAACCAATACATCATCATCAACCAGAAATGTTTGCATATGCTGCTGCAGCGCTTTCTATTTTAAAGTAAATTAAG
>CAINFN010000111.1 GCA_903848125.1 uncultured Bacteroidota bacterium | reverse complement strand
TAAATAATGGAGGAGGTTCTTATCTAGGCTTGGAATGGAGTATTAGCGAATCTGTTTCCATAACACCTTTTATTGCCCCCGGGTTTTCCTTAAATACAGGGGTGCTCCAACCCAATACCAGCTTAGTTACATCAGTCAATGAATATGGACCAGCGGTTTTTGGCAGCCAAATTACCATGGGGCCCAATCCCACTTCTGGTGTTTTACATTTTAAAGCAAGTTTTGCTGAAGTAGGCAATTTATCCCTTCAATTAATAGATGTTAAATCCAGTATTGTTTTAACTCAGGAGGCAGGTACCATTTTTAGTAGTTATGAAAAAGATATTTCACTAGATGATTATCCTTCTGGAGTTTTTTATGTGAAAGTATTATTTAAACCTATTGCTGGAAATATAAAAACAGGAATTTATAAAATCATAAAACTATAACAGTTTATACAAATGCAAAAGCTTAACAAATTGAATAAAGTTTTATTTATATTTTTACTTTGTATCGTATTTATAAATGCTCAAGCCCAAACGGGATTAAATTTTCAAGGAGTAGCCAGAACTGGCAATAATATAATATTGGCCTCTCAGCCCATTAGCCTGCGATTAAGTATTTTACAAGGCAGCTCAACTGGTGTAACTGAATACGTTGAAACAAGAAGAGTCATTACTAATGCACAAGGTTTATTTACTGCAGTCATTGGAGATACTGGAGCCATAAGTACAGTAGGTAACTTTACTATCATTAATTGGAAAAATTCCCCTAAATTTTTAAAAATTGAAATGGACGCTGCGGCTGGAACTAATTTTATTACTATGGGTACCACCCAGTTTCAGTATGTGGCGTATGCACAATATGCAAATAGTGTAGATGCAGAAAATATAACAGGCATTGTGCCCGTAGCTCGGGGGGGCACGGGTGCAAATAGCTTGTCTTCATTAAAGTCTTCATTAGCTTTAGATAAAGTAAGCAACACATCAGACCTAACCAAACCCATTAGTACCGCAACACAAACAGCATTGGATATTAAATTAAATGCATCAGATACAAGCAAGTATACCAAACAAATTTGGGCTGATTCGGCCTTATTAAGTAAAATAAATAATACAGATACCATCAAATATGTGAAGAAAATATATGTTGATTCATCCTTACTTACTAAATTAAAAATTACGGATACTGCAGCTATGCTTAGTAATAGAATTGGAAAAGATACGACGAGCTTATCTAATAGAATTGATTTAAAAGAAGATCAAAATAATAAATCAACTGCTTCTGATTTAGGTGGCACATCGCCTAGTGATATTTTATATCCAACTCAAAAAGCGGTCAAAGCTTATGTGACTGCGAATGCAAGTAGTGGTGGAGTAGCGGATGGAGGCATTACAACAATAAAGTTAGCGGATGGTGCTGTAACCGATGCCAAACTTGGCACTGGAATTAGTAAATCAAAAGTCGGTTTAGGAAATGTAGAAAATATTTCAATTAGTACTTGGTCAGGCACTAATAGTTTAACCACTGTTGGCACAATTACTAATGGCACTTGGAGCGGAACTGCTATTTCTTTAAATAAAGGAGGAACAGGCGCAACCACTGCTGCTGATGCAAGAACTAATTTGGGATTAGTTATAGGAACTAATGTTCAAGCACCATTAACAGCAGGAGTTGATTATTTAGCACCCACTGGAACTGCTGCAGGATTAACCAATTTTCCATTACTAAATCAGAATACATCTGGCAATGCAGCTACTGCAACATTAGCAAGTGCTGCAACTATTGCAGGAAATGTAACTGCAACGAGCAATAGTACATTAACATCCTTATCAAATTTAGCAACAGTTGGAACAATTACAAGCGGCACTTGGAGTGGAACAGTTATTGATGTTGCACATGGAGGAACAGGTACTTCAACCGCAACTACGAATACAGTTTTTGCAGGGCCAAATGGAAGTAATGGGGCTCCCAATTTTAGAACGCTAAATATTGCTGATATACCGGATCTTTCTTCTACATATATTTTAAATAATGGAACTGCTAATTTTAGCTCGGATATAACAGTTTCAGGTCAAAGAATTGGAATTGGTGATGACCCAAATCAAGGACATTTGAATTTATTATTTGGTAAACAGGCTTTATCTGCTTTGGGAGTATCTGTTAATAATAGTTATAACCAAACAAGCAATACTGCCATTGGACCATATTCGCAAGTTTATTCTGAAGGCAATAAAAATACCTCAGTAGGAACTTTTTCACTTAGTGGACTTGGTGGTGGTGATAATAATACAGCAATTGGAGCATACGCATTTACTGAAAATAATATAGATGAAAATTTTGATGTAAATTTTAATTATAAACCTAATGAAGGGAGTAATAATACTTCTATAGGTGCATTTGCATTATCTTATCCGTCTACCAATAGAAATGGTACTTATTCCCCTTTTAATCATAATACAGCAATTGGTGCTTATGCTTTATCAGGATTAACTTTTAATAATATATCGGATACAAGCAACAGAAATACTGTCATTGGTTATAAGGCCGGTTCAAATTTACTAAAAGGCTCTAATAATATAATTATTGGTGACTCAGCTCAACTATCTACAACTTCTGTTTCTAATCAAATTACCTTAGGTAATTCAAAAATTTCATCTTTAAGGGCACAGGTAACATCCATTACTGCTTTGTCGGATAGAAGAGATAAAACAGATATTATACCTATAGGTGAGGGCTTGTCATTTCTGAAAAAATTAAATCCTGTAAGCTTTACTTGGAATACAAGAGATAAAGCCAAAGTGGGTATTAAGTCGGCAGGTTTTATAGCACAAGAATTGTTGGCTTTACAAAAGCAATCTAATATTGGAGATAATTTGGATTTAGTTAGTCAAGACAATCCAGAAAAATTAGAGGCTCGTTATGGGAATTTATTACCCGTTATTGTAAAAGCGATTCAAGAAGAAAGTGCAGAAAAAGATAAAGAAATAAAAGCACTTAAAGAGCGATTAAATAAATTAGAAAAACGATTGAATCAACTACTTAAGAAAAAGAAATAGTAATTCTGTATTAGGAAAACTTTAGGTGTTTTTGCATTTTTAGTTCGCTTGGCATATTTGTTAATAAAAAGCACCCAAATACCTAAGATTTTAGTAGCCTTGCCAAGAATCGAACTTGGATTTGGAGTTTCGGAAACTCATGTACTATCCATTGTACTACAAGGCTGTTGGACAAATTTAGGAAAAATTAATTAGAAGGAATAAACCTAAGCCCGCCGTAAGAGCACCTTAATGGCAGCTGGTAAAAATATATTGGTAGGAAGGGAACGCATAATTTGAATATCCTCCATTATAGTAGAGGTATTAGATAAAAATTTAAACACCGTAGCGGCTTCGTTATTGGCAAAGATGCGTTTGAATATTTCAGCACCTTCCATTTTATGATAAAATAAAATATCTAGTAATACTGCATCATAAAATTGGTGCCTAGTAGTATGGACCTTGGTTTGAATGGAAAAGCCTTTTTCTAATTGTGTGACAATATTTTTACATTGCTCTTGTATAAACTGAAAAGCATAACCAGTGCTTGCTTTAATAGCAGCCCCTAAAGCGCCAATAGTATAAATTGGAGCCACTGTAGAAGCTAGTGCAATTTGCGTCATTGGAATGGCACCTATTTCTTGATGGGTTATTGAATATTTCATTCCGGAAAACTCATTGGCTAAATAAGTATCTAGTACTTTATCATATTCCGAAATCTCTAATACATTGGCTGAAAATATAGTGTATTCTACCAAGGCCTCCTTTTCATTTAAGGGCAATTGATACATAAAGGCTGTAGCTCCTTGTTGAGGCACATTAAAGTCCATCAGCTTAGCAATACTTTTATTAAATACGGGTGTCTCAAATTGTACTACCCTTCCTTTAAAATGTTGCCATAAAAAAGGTGCTTTATTTTTTGAATCTGTACTTGAATCTAAGGAGTTTGAATAAGCAGCAGCGGTCGCTAATTGATTCATTTGAAAAGGGAGTAAACTAGAAAAAATATATTCCCCAACTGCAGAACCACCCTCCCATGCTACTTTAGCTCCTTTACTCGGATTTGTTGAATCAATGGCTGTAATGTCAAGGATGGTGGATTCCTGAAAATGGATATTAGTTTTGGATTTTGCTTTACTCAGCACTGAATTGTAAAAATCAATGCCCTGAATCATTTTATAAGAAAAGGGAGCAGTAGATAATTCTTTATCAAACCCTTCAGCATGAATGGAAATTGTATTCCAACGGTGATGTACTAAATTTTCAAAAGCGGAAATATTTGCATCCCAAAAACACCAAGTACGATCATTGGTTTTTTGAAAAGACTTATCAATGACCAAGATGGATTTGGAAGCTAAATTAGGGGCTTCCATTATATAATGTAATAAAGATAAACCAGCCCCGCCGGCCCCTGCTATAATATAGTCGTAGCTTGCTATTTTATTATTGACTACAGCATTACTCATTGTTTTGTAAGGCTTCGTCTCGACGCACTTTATCCCAATATTTTTTGGCTACGATTAACATACCAAAACTTTCGCTTTCTTCTTTATATAAATGCTTATGGTGCATTTTATGTGCCCAACGAATGGCTTTAATGTAACGACTATTTGATTTAGTAAACCACTTAATTCTTTGGTGTATGATTACTTCATGCACAATAAAATAAGCAAAGCC
>CAINFN010000110.1 GCA_903848125.1 uncultured Bacteroidota bacterium | reverse complement strand
TTCAGCTGGCGGACAAGATGCTTCTCAATTAGACAAAGTAATTGAGGTAATCAAAGAAATGCTTTAGTCAATCACAAAAAAAGGTACTTTTACAACATGACTCAACCCTCGACACCATTATCTAAATACGAGGCTGTTATTGGCTTAGAAATTCATGCACAATTGGCAACCAAAAGCAAATTGTTTTGTGGAGATGCTACCGATTTTGGTGCAGCACCCAATACTCAAATTAGTCCGATCACAATGGGGCACCCAGGTACCTTGCCAAAGACCAATGAGCAAGCGATAGAATATGCCATTATGATGGGGCTTGCTTGTGGTTGTGCCATTGAAAAAAATAACTACTTCGCAAGAAAAAATTATTTTTACCCCGATCTTCCAAAAGGATATCAGATATCACAACATACGACACCCATTTGTGTTGGCGGCGAAATTAAAATCAACACCTCTGCTGGCGAAAAAATCATTTCGCTAAATCGCATTCATTTAGAAGAAGATGCGGGCAAAAGCATACATGATCTTTCAGAGACAGCTACGATGATTGACTTGAATAGGGCAGGCACTCCATTAATAGAATTAGTTACTGAGCCCTGTTTACATTCGGCAGAAGAAGCTTATGAATTTGTAACTGAAATAAGAAAATTAGTAAGATGGCTAGGCGTATGTGATGGCAATATGGAAGAAGGAAGTTTAAGATGTGATGCCAATATTTCTATTCGCTTACAAGGAGAAAAAAAATTAGGCACCCGTGTAGAAATTAAAAATTTAAACTCAATACGTAATATCAAAAAAGCGATTGAATTTGAAATTGAAAGACTCATTCAAATTACTGAAACAGGTGGGACCATTATACAACAAACAAGAAGCTTTGACGCCAACAACGATACTACTTTTTCAATCAGAGTCAAAGAAGATGCAAATGATTATAGGTATTTCCCAGACCCTGATTTAGCTCCTTTTCATTTAACTGATAAAAGTATTGATGACATTCGAATAAAATTACCCCTATTACCCAATGCGTTAAAAAAACAATGGGCAAATAGCTTTAAGTTATCAGATTATGATGCATCACAATTGAGTGAAAACAAAGATGAAGCCTCTTTTTTCATAGCATTAATTAAATTAAGTACCCACTATAAAGCAATAGCCAACTGGATATTAGGGCCTATAAGATCCTATATGAATGAAACCCATAGTAACTATGAAAAAGTTACTTTAGCATTGGGACCAATAGTCGAATTGATTGAAATGGTAGAAAAGAATCAATTAAATTTTTCAGTGGCGAGTAATAAAGTATTAAAAGAAATTATTGCGAAGCCCCAATCACCATTCACTTATGCGGAACATCATAATTTACTTCAATCCAACTCATCCGATGAAATTGAAAATTGGGTATCGAAAGTGTTAGCAATGCACCCAGACAAAGTGGCTGAATATAAAAAAGGCAAAAAAGGGTTAATAGGTTTATTTGTTGGAGAAGTAAAAAAAATAAGCCAAGGAAAAGCTGATCCTAAATTAAGCACACAACTATTAGAAAAAAAATTAGCAGAATAAACAATAGAAAATTAATCTATTTAAAAAATAAACAAGTATGTCAATCAAAACTATTTCAGCTCTTTTACTAAGTACTGTACTTATCTATACTGGCTGCAAAGACAAATCAAACGAATCTACCTTTTCAATTACTGGTAAAATTCAACATGCTGGTAATAGTAAGCTTTTGTTACAAGAAGTGCCTTATGGCGGGAAGCCTATAGTGACATTGGATTCCGTTACCATGGACAAAGATGGTAATTACGCTTTCAGGTTTATTGCAAAACAAGAAGGCATCTACCGATTAGCGATCGAAAAGGATTTAGAAATTATTTTTATTAATGACGAAGAAAATATTCAAATAAATGCTGATGCGGATAACTATCAATCTTATTCAGTAAAAGGATCAAAAAAATCCAACGAAATGCTAGATTTTTTAAAGCAATACCGAAAAAAAGATTCTTCCTTATTTGCAACACTTTATAATTTAGATGCGCTACAAAAACAAAATGGAAAAGACAGCA
>CAINFN010000109.1 GCA_903848125.1 uncultured Bacteroidota bacterium | reverse complement strand
TTACCCACTTATTTTATTGATGATGCCAATAAAATAATAGACTCCCATCAAATCATACGTAATAATTGGAAAACAAAACAATCTGAATTGGTTACTCATTTCTTGCCCGATACCACGCCAATTTCTATTTTAATGACCAGTGGCGCAAGTTGCCCAGACATGGTGGTAGAATCAGTGATTAGTAAAATAGTAAGCTTTTACAATCTTGAAGACAAGTTAGAAGAAGTATGCGACATTTGGCTAACTTAAATTGAATAAATAATTTAATTAATTATTATTCGCTTCCCTTATTTTTTCAACAGCCCATTGCAAAGCCAACTCAAATTGTTCATCCCTATTCATATTCGAATTGTCCAATACCTTGGCATCTGCTGCTTGCCTAAGTGGGCTTCTTTCTCTTGTGGTATCTAATAAATCACGGTGTTGTAAATTAGCAGCAATTTCTTGTTTCGTAATAGCAGGATTGGTTAATTGCAATTCTAAAAATCTTCTTTGAACTCGAATGGCTGGATCTGCTGTAACAAATATTTTAAGGGCTGCATCCGGAAAAACAACGGTTCCAATATCTCTTCCATCCATAACAATTCCTTTTTTGTGCCCCATGGCTTGTTGTTGAGCCACCGCAAAATCGCGCACCGCACCAATAGCAGCCACCTCACTCACTTTTGCACTAACGGCCATTTCTCTTATCTCTGCTTCTACATTTTCATTGTTTAAAATCATATCACTTTTAAGCGTAGTTGCATTGTAACTAAATTGTAAAGTGATATGATTCAAAGCAGTTGCAATAGCTTGCTCGTCATTAAATGAAATATTATTTCTTAAAAAATAAAGTGCTACCGCTCTATACATGGCACCTGTGTCTATAAAAACATACTCCAATTGAGCAGCCAACGCTTTTGCTAAAGTACTTTTACCGCAAGAGGAATAGCCATCAATGGCGATGATAATTTTATGAGACATACTAGGCAACTGAAATTGTTTGTGTTTTTGGGATATTTGCATTTCTAATGGCAATTTGTCTAACGGCATTGGAAACCACAGCCCTTATTGCATTTTTAGCCGCCTCCTCATTGCCTACCATCGCCGGAACACCTTCGTCTCCTCCTTCTCTTATAGATTGTACTAAAGGAATTTCTCCCAAAAATGGTAAATCATATTCAGATGCTAAATTTTTTCCTCCTTCCTTTCCAAACAAGAAATATTTATTGTTAGGTAATTCTGCTGGCGTGAAATAGGCCATATTTTCAATGAGTCCAATCACTGGTACTTGAATATTGGCTTGTCCAAACATCGCAATGGCCTTTTTAGCATCTGCCAATGCTACGGTTTGCGGAGTAGTCACAATAACCACGCCTGTAACCGGCACCGTTTGCATTATCGTTAAATGAATATCGCCTGTACCTGGCGGCATATCAATCACTAAATAATCAAGCTCTCCCCAATCAACATCGGTAATAAATTGACGGATGGCACTAGACGCCATAGGACCTCTCCACACTACTGCATCTTTTTCATCCACTAGTAAACCTATGCTCATTAACTTAATTCCAAATTTTTCAAGTGGCAATATAATACCCTTGCCTTCTTCCTCTTTCATCAATGGTCGCTGACCTCTTACACCAAACATAATGGGTACACTTGGTCCATAAATATCTGCGTCCATCAAACCCACTTTAGCGCCGCCCTCTGCTAAAGCCAATGCTAAATTGGCAGAAATAGTGCTTTTACCAACACCTCCCTTTCCACTTACTACCGCTATAATATTTTTTACATTGGCTAAAACAGTTTTTTCATCTTTCCTTAAACTAGTCGTGTTAGAAGTAAAATCGACCTTGATGATGGCTGCTTTATTTACCAACAACTTGATGGCATTTTCACAAGCATTTTTCATTAAATCTTTCATTGGACATGCAGGAGTAGTTAATACAATGGTAAAACTAACTTGATCCCCATCCACCTTTAAGTCTTTGATCATGTTGAGTGTAACTAAGTCTTTTCCTAAATCTGGCTCTTGCACATTACTCAACGCTTTTAATATATCCGCCTCGGTCATTTTGAAAGTTTTTGTTAAATAAAATAGATCCTTGCAAAGTTAACGTTCATTGCACTTATTTTGCTCTTTTACAAGGCAGAATATACCATTTTGCCCTAAAAACTACCCATTTCGACAAAAAATTGTGTTCGTATTTTTAAATATTGAGACTTAAATTTGCAAGTACATGAGAAAGACTATTTTAATAATTACGATTGCTTTACTATGCTTAAAAAAACAAGCAGCCACAGCTCAAACAGTTGATATTTATCGTGACTCAGTAGTGCAATTGTATGGGGTTATTATGACCGCTGATAGTTTAAAAGCTATTCCCTTTGCAAGTGTAGTAGTAGATAAAAAAGGCAGAGGAACCATTACCAATAATGATGGTGTTTTTTCTATCGCTGTTATCAAAGGCGAACATATTACTTTTTCATGTGTTGGTTTTAAAGACAGAACCATTCTTATCCCTACTAAATTAGAAGGCAACCAATATAGTGTCATACAATTATTGGTCAATGATACTAACTTTTTACCTGCTACCATTTTAAAACCAAGACCTACTCGTGCTCAATTTGAAAGAGACTTTGTTAGTGCAAAGGTAGACGATGACTTATACGAGACTGCACGAAAAAATACAAGCATGAGTCAAAAAAGAGTAATTCTTTCAAGTTTGCCTTATGATGGAAAAGAAGCGGTGGGTGCCTCTTTAACGCAACAAGCCTCTAAGTATTATTATTCGGGCCAATTGCCTCCGATGAATATTTTAAATCCAAGTGCATGGAGATCTTTCATTAATTCTTGGAAGAGAGGAGACTATAAGACAAAAAAATAATTTTCCAATTAACGTAGCTCGCATTTAACAAGCACCTCTCGTAATTCTCCTAATTTATTCAAAACTTCTTCCAATCGATGCTTGGGAATACCTATTTTCAATTGCACAAATAACTGCGCTTCTTGGTATAGTACATTACAATTATATTGTTTCACAATCATCATGACCTCGTTCATTTGATGGTAGTCAAAATTTAATTCGTAGGTCAATTCTACCGCCTTTTGAACTATAGGTATTAATTGAAGGGTCAAAGAAGTTGCTGTTTTATAGGCATTAATCAAACCAGGCACCCCTAATAATGTGCCGCCAAAATACCTTACCACCACTACTAAGACATTGGTTAATTGCTTGCTATCAATTTGCCCTAAAATAGGCCTACCTGCCGATCCAGCTGGTTCGCCATCATCGCTGACCCTAAAGGTATTACCATCAATGCCAAGTCGATAAGCAACACAATAATGTACCGCCTTAGGATGCTCTTTTTTTAATGCAGCAATGTGTTTTTTACAAAGCTCTATAGTTCCCACAGGAAAACAATACGCTAAAAAACGACTGCCTCTTTCTTTCAACTCCGCTATGGCGGGCTGTTCAATGGTAAAATAATAATCTGGGTCCACTAATTTGTAAGTTCTTGTAATATTAAGTTCAAAGCTAGTTCATAATGAGTAATCATTTGTAACATTGCAGTATGACTTTAGCTGAAATAAAAATAGAAACCAAGCAACTACTAAGCAAAAAAATAGACGCCATCGAATTAAATAGTTTGCTGGGTATGCTTATAGAGGAAGTCACTGGCTGGAATCGGGTTCAACAAGTGGTTGAAATAAATACCCCTTTAACTGAAATTCAAATCAATAAATTTACAGCATACACTCAGGCACTGCTCAATGATAAACCAATTCAATATATTTTAGGCAAGGCTTGGTTTATGGGGTTAGAATATAAAGTAAATGAACATGTTTTAATTCCAAGACCAGAAACAGAAGAATTGGTAGAATGGGTAGTAGACTATGTCCATATAATTGCCAAACCATTGCAATTATTAGACATTGGCACGGGCTCTGGTTGCATTGCCATCTCCTTAAAAAAAGTATTGCCCGAATGCAGTGTCACTGCCATGGACATTAGTGTAGATGCATTGGAGCTTGCTAAAAAAAATGCGACTAATTTGGACGCGACTATTGAATGGATCAAACAAGACATTATTCACGAAACCACACTAGCGCATAGCTTTGATGTCATGGTAAGTAACCCTCCCTATATTCCGGTGAGAGAAAAAATAAATATGGAGGCAAAGGTGAAAAACTATGAACCACTCATTGCTTTATTTGTACCCAATGAGGATCCATTAGTATTTTATAAAGCCATTGCACAAGTAGCCAAAAAATATTTAGCCCCCAAGGGTCAGTTATTTTTTGAAATACATTATGACCAAGGAAAAGCCATACTTCAATTGTTAGATGAAATGCATTTCCATGCAGAAATTCGAAGAGATAGTTTTGGGAAAAACAGGATGATCAGAGCCAGCTTGAAATAAATAGTAAAACAACTCCCCTTTAATGCGCTGGATTAACTGCTACTACTGGCGTTGCGCCCAATGATTTGATAATTTGCATCACTTGAATAGTGACACCTAATTTAGCCACACTATCTCCATTGATGACAACCGAGGGCTTTTCAGTTTCTTTAGATAAAAAAGTTTTTAATTCCAATGGCAATGCTTCAATCGTCACTGGCGAAGATCCAATAAATAAATGTTGTTCTTTATCAATAGTCACCACCACGGTTTGTTTTGCTTTGGTATCGCTTGCCGATTTTGGATTGGATACTTTAATCACATTCGGATTGGCTAAAGTAGAGACAATTAAAAAAAACAATAAAAGAATAAACAAGATATCATTTAGTGCACCGGTATGTACTTCGGGCGAATTTCTTAATCGTTTTCTTAAATTCATGAAAGTAAAATTAAGAATGAGTTGATTCTTGTAAAATATCTAAGAAATCGGCACTTGCTGATTCCATTTTGTTGGCTACTTTATCTATTTGAGTAGAAATGTAATTGTGCCCAACATAAGCAATCAATCCAATTATTAAACCAGTAGCCGAGGTAATCATTTTAGTGTAGATACCTCCTGCAATGGTGTTTAAAGTATATTCTCCAGTAGAAGCAATACCATAAAACAATTGGACCATCCCTATAATCGTTCCTAAGAAACCAAACATAGGTGCAATGCCCGCTACTAAGGAAAGAATATTCAAATTTCGCTCCATGGTATACATTTGCAACTTGCCTACATTTTCCATACTTTTTTCAATGGCATCAATTGGCTTACCAATTCTAATCAATCCTTTTTCAATCATTTTAGCTACTGGATTGTCAACACTCTTAGCCAAGCTTTTTGCTGCTTCTACATTGCCTGATAAAATATTATCTTTTATGATCAGCATAAACTTTGCATCAATCGTACCCACTTTTTTAATGGCTAAGACACGTTCTATAAAAACAAAAATAGCAATTACCAAAAGCAAATACAATGGATACATAATCCATCCGCCCTTTTGCAATAAACTCAATAAGGATATTTTATCGTCAGCTACTTGTAGTAAAAACAACATGGTGTTAAATTTATTTTTTAAAGTTAACCGGTTTTATTTAAAAATAAAAGGATGTGAATAACTATCAATTTGTTAAATTATTTCCACCAATTTAACGAGCACTTCCACTGCCTTTTCCATATCCGAAACGCCTATCCATTCATGCTTGCTGTGAATGGCTTGCATTCCTGTAAAAATATTGGGCGTAGGCAATCCCATAAAACTCATTCGACTGCCATCTGTGCCCCCTCTTATTGGATGAACAATAGGCGTTAGCCCCAAAATTTTATACGCCTCTAAAGCTTTCTCAACAATTATTGGATATTGATCGATCACTTCTCTCATGTTACGGTATTGCTCCTTAATTTCCATCGAAACCGTTGAATTTGAAAAATCCGAATTACTTGCAATTACCTCTTGTGCAATTTTATATAATCTATTGGCGTGTGCTGTTAATTGAAGGGTATCAAAGTCACGAACTAAAAATTCAATGCGAGCCGTTTCGGCGCCGCCGCTAATTTGGTTAGGATGAATAAATCCAGTTCGATCTTCGGTATGTTCAGGACTCCATTCATTTTTAGGTAGCGCTGCAATAATTTCTCCTGCAATTTTAATGGCATTTTGCATCACCCCTTTTGCTGCACCAGGATGCGCAATCACACCTTGTATTGTTAAAATCAAACTATCTGCACTAAAGGTTTCCATCTCAAAACTACCTAACTCACCCCCATCCAATGTATAACCAAAATCGGCGCCTAATTTTTTTATATCTAAATGCTCAGTACCACGGCCTACTTCTTCATCAGGAGTAAATAAAATTTTAATTACACCATGTTCGATATGCTTGTTGGCCATTAAATAACCGGCCATTTCCATTATAATAGCTACTCCTGCTTTATCATCTGAACCTAATAAAGTTTTTCCAGAAGCAGTAATCACCGATTTGCCAATAAAGTTTTTTAAATACGGGTAAGCACTGGTGGTGATAATTTGAGTTGGATCATCAGGCAAAATAATTGGCTCACCATTGTAATTTTCGTGCAAAATAGGTTTCACAAAACTACCACTGCAGTCAGGCGCCGTATCTACATGCGCACAAAAGCAAACTACAGGTACCTTTTTTTGATGTGTAGCTGGAATCGTTGCCATCACATACCCAAATTCGTCTAGGGTAGCGTCCTTCACGCCCATCGCTAACAATTCTTTTACCAATAAATTGGATAAGTCTTTTTGTTTTTGTGTAGATGGAAAACTTGATGAATAAGGATCACTTTGGGTATCAATTTGCACATAGCGCATTAAACGATCAGCAACTTGTAGGGATGTAAATGACATGATTAAAGATAATAAAAATGTCCCGACACCTTTAACAGAATGCGGGACATTTTATACAAAGTAGAAAGCCGTTTAGGGCATAATAATTTTTGAAGGAGAATCTATTTTCACTAATTCTAAGTCAAAAGTTAAGTCTTGACCTGCTAATGAATGATTCGCGTCTAATACCACCACTTCTTCTTTTACTTCCACTACAGTCACTTGAAATTGTTGACCTTGGCCATTGTTCATAGTTAATGCCATGCCTACTGCAGGATTCAAATCGGGTGGGAATTGTGCTTTTGGGAATTCTACAATCATTTCTGGTTGTTTTGGCCCGTACGCCTCTAAAAATGGAATGTGGATTGTTTTTTTCTCCCCTACAGTCATGCCTAATACTCCGCTGTCAAAACCCGGAATAACCATGCCTGTTCCTACTTCAAATTCAAGAGGAGCTCTGCCTGTTGAAGAATCAAATGTTTCACCACTAGTTAAAGTACCGTGATAATGCACTTGAATGGTGTCACCATTTTTTACTTGTTGCATATTGTTTATTTTTATGAAGGCACCTAGGGTGCAAAGGGCAAAAGTACATAATTATGGCAGATAAACTAACTTTGCAATATGGACAAAAAACCAAGGATCATTTTTATGGGTACCCCTGCATTTGCTGTAGCATCATTAAGTGCATTATTAGCTGCTGAAATGAATGTGGTGGCGGTGGTTACAGCACCGGACAAACCAGCTGGGAGAGGAATGAAAATGCAAGAAAGTGCGGTAAAACAATTTGCTTTAGCTAATAATTTACCCGTATTACAACCCGACAAATTAAAAGCTCCCGAATTTTTAAAATCAATACAAGCATTAAAGCCAGATTTACAAATTGTGGTGGCATTTAGAATGTTACCCGAAATTATTTGGTCCTTGCCGCCCATGGGTACTTTAAATGTACATGGTTCTTTATTACCTCAGTATAGAGGAGCTGCCCCTATTAATTGGGCCATCATTAATGGAGAAAAAGAAACAGGCGTTACTACCTTTCAATTGCAACATGCCATAGATACCGGCGCCATTTTACTTCAAGATAAAATTGCCATCTCTGAAAACATGACTGCGGGTAAATTGCATGATACCATGATGGAAGTGGGGGCAAAGCTGCTTATCAAAACAGTAAATGGATTAGTAGATAAATCTATCCAGGCTATCCCTCAGGACGCAGCGGTGGATGAAAATTTACTTAAACATGCACCAAAAATATTTTCAAAAGATGGTGAAATTAATTGGCAGCATAGCGTTGAAGCTATTCATAATTTAGTACGAGGCCTGGCACCCTTTCCGGGGGCTACTTCAAAAATAGATGGGAAAATGGTTAAGTTATTTTCCACTTATAGCATACTAGAAAAACCTACTGAACCCTTGGGCAGTTTTTTAACAGATGGTAAAACCTATGCAAAAGTTGCATGCAGCAACGGTTACCTAGGCTTAAATGACATCCAATGGGAAGGAAAGAAAAGAATGCCGATCGTTGATTTTTTGAGAGGCTATCGAAAAGGCTAATTACTTAAAAATCATTTTCAATTAAAACTCAACTTATTTTAAAGCAGCATTAAAAGCAGCTAAAGTAGTAATCCCTTGATTTCTCCAAACTTCTTTGCCGTGTTGATACAAAATAAAAGTGGGCAACCCTTCACTATGAATAGATTTCATCACTTCTATATCAATGCCTCCGTCCACGGCTAAAAAATAATAAGGATGTGCCGCTTTTTGTTTTAATTCCGCCAATACAGGCAACATTTTTCTACAAGGCGGGCACCATTCAGCTCCAACATCTACCAAAACATAATCATTGGAAGCAATTGTTTTCTCAAAATCTATAACACGCATTTGTGGTTTATCTCCATTTCCTTCTACAGGAAAATTATTCATCTTCCAATTACTCATGCCACCTTCTAAATTAATTACGTTGTAGCCCTGCTCTGTCAAATAAGCTTGCGCAGAGGCACTTCTTCCGCCTGCTTGACAATACACATAAACTGGAACTGATTTGTCTAAATGTTGTGTGCGATCCGTAAATTCTTTTTTATCCAACCAATTGGCTTGTAAGGCGTGTTGTATATGGCCACCACTAAATTCACTAGCAGTGCGCACATCTAATACCTGCACTCCTTTTTTTAATATCGCTTCTTTATAAGCAGCTGCACTTAATGTAACAGCCTCTTTGGAAGTGTTTTGGGCACAGCTTATCAATACAGTTGTCATTAAAATAAGACAACTAAAAAATTTACTTTTCATAAAAAAAATTAATAGGTTACAGAAATCTTAAATGTCTTATTGGTAATGCCTAAAATGGCAGCTGCCGCATCACTCAATCGAAACTGAATTGAATTACTAACATCAGGTAATGAACTAATTACTTTTGCGCAAATACTTTTTAAATCAGTAGTGGTAATACGAACAATGGTACCAATAGGCAATTGATTGGTTAAGATATAAAACTTTTTATCTTCCCATCCACTCACACTTTTAAAAACAGAAGCGGTTCCTTCTAAAGTTTCAAATGATGCTAATTTTTTTTGACTAGAAAATAAACTTGCAAAATAGCCCTCTTCAACTTCTTCATTGTCTAGTTTGATGTAAGAATTGTGCACACTATCACTCACTCTAATTTTTTCTTTGTTCTGCGCAATCATTTCAATAGGTGCATGATCTCTCGGCTCCGCTACTATATGCTTACTACCTTTGTGCTTTTTACCTTTTTTTGAATGCTTGCTATTTCTTGCTACCGATTTATTAAAGTGTTTTTTGGAGGAACCTACTTTAGCCTGCACAGTTTTTTTAGTTGCCTTTTTGGAGGCAGTAACTTGAGCAGCATTCGTAGCTGAATGATTCAACAAGCCCAGGGTTAAACAAAGCAGTAAAAGTAGTTTCTGACGCATCGGGCAAAGGTACAAAAAGCATCTGCAAAGAAACCATTAAAATTTAATATT
>CAINFN010000108.1 GCA_903848125.1 uncultured Bacteroidota bacterium | reverse complement strand
GCCAATTTGCTAAATATTCTCATGCCGTTGTAGCCCATTTGAACACCATCCCAGGGTCCACCGGTTTCGTTGTCGCCCGCCCAATATTTTGCTTGAGGATTCACGGCAAAATCGGGGTGTATATTGAAAATATTGTCGGCGCCTAGCACCCAAGAAATTTTCTTATTCAATTGAACATTTAGGTATACATCGGTGGTGAACTTACCTTTGTAATTGAAAATTTCAGGAACTAGCGTATTGCCAGATGCATCTGCATCAACAGGCACTTGCGGGTTTACACCATCTCCATTCACGCCAAAACCAGAAAGGGTTACATCTCCAAAGTAAGTGACTCTTGCGCCAACGCTTATTTTGTTTTTAGTATAATCTAAATTCAAAGAGAATTTAGATTTAGGCGCAGAAGCTTTTAAGAAATACTTTTCTCTATCACTAAAGAAAGTGCTTGTATTGTATTCGGTGGTACTTAAAGCTGCTGGAACATGAACCGCATCAATGGCAATGTCTTGGAAATTCGCTACAAATAAAATTTTGAACTTTTCTTTGCTGGAAAGTTTCAATTGGTAATCGGCTACTACATCTACCCCTGTATTGGTGGTATTGACTGCATTGGCAAAAAATTGTGCTGTTTGAACACCAATTTTATTTAATTCAGAAGTAAGGGCTGTGGGTAAGCTTGGATCACTAGCACCAAACAATCCCGACAAAACTACTCTGTCTTTCATCTTGATAGAATAACCATCTACGGTAAAGGTTAATCCCTTGGCTGGTTTCCAAGAAAATCCCAAACTCATATTGGTAGATGTTTCTTGTTTTAGTTTTGGAATACTTGCTAATCTAGTAATTGGGTCATCATTGTTCGCTACGCGTGATTGCACCAATTGACCATTAGAAAAAGAAGTCAAAGTATTGCTGAAATATTTTTGTTGTAAAGAAGGTGCACGGTAACCTGTACTAAAAGATCCTCTTAAATTAAAATTCTCAGTTAGTTTATACCTAAAGGATGTTTTAAAAGTACTAACGGCACCAAAATCTGAATAGTCTTCTAATCGAACCGCCCCTGTCAACAATAAGGCTGCGTTAGGGGTGTATTCCAAATCTCCGTACAAACCACCTACTGTTCTATTCTTGTTGATTACATCTTTGTCACTGAAACCTGGGAACCCTTGTGAACCTGGCGCTTGTTCTAATCCGTTGGAATTATAGGCATTGAAAGAATTTGGCTCCCCTTGGAAAATACCATAGGCTTCATAACGCAACTCAGAACCATAAGAAACCTTCACACCACCATCGTTCACTTTACCAAACTGTTTGGTCAAATCTAAGTTAGTGGTGTTTTGTAAAAAATTAAATCCACCATCATCAAAATGGGTTTGTTTTGCATTCCCAATAATAGAAGCATTGAAAGTACCATCTCCATAATAATGAAAATTATTGCGACCAATGGTATTGCTTAAATCCCAATCCCAACCACTATTGGTGACACCTGAAAAACCAGCAGCTAATGAAATATCTTGAATATTGGTTTGAATATGCGGGTTGTAACTGGTATCGCCAGATCCTGAAGCAAACATAATGCTTGGTACATAAATTAAAGAGCCGTTGGCATTCACTGGAAAGCGATTGGGTTTGGCTGACCAGTTTCTTGTATAGGCGTAGGCATCTGAATTTTTATTGTTAAAACTTCCAAATGCGTAAAATTTAGTTTTTGAATCTATAGGTAATTCCATATTAAACATGGTTCCTACAGAATTCATTGAGCCATCACCAAAACCTTGTCTCCATGTATTGGTTGGCAATCCATCTGCATTTGCAATATCAGAAGAAGCTGCTTGACGGTATGTTTTTCCTTGATCTAATAAGTCAAAAGAAATATTGATAAATCCTCCTTGCTTGCCTAAATCAAATCCTCGGTTAGCCGATAAAGATTTTGTTACACCATCAATTGGATTGGAATACAAATAATCATGGTTGTCTTTAAATTGGTAAGTATTGAATTTTTTATCATTGTAACCAGCAATACCAGTGGTCACGTTCCACTCGCCAGTATTCTTTTTAAGTACAATATTCATTACCCCGGCAATCGCATCTGATCCATATTGTGCCGATGCACCATCTCTTAAAATTTCAATTCTATCTACAGCAGACATTGGGAATCCGTTTAAATCTACTCCTGATCCACCGCGTCCTCTAGTTCCAAACAAGCCTACTAAGGCGGTGCTATGTCTGCGTTTGCCGTTAATTAATACTAAAGTTTGATCTGGTCCTAAACCTCTTAGTGTTCCTATATCTACGTGGTCTGCACCATCTGCACCTGATTGTTTATTATAGTTAAAAGAAGGAGCAACATAATTTAAAGTAGAAGTTAAATCCATTCTTGCCGTATTAATTCCGACATCGCTTAATTTAATTACATCTACCGGAACTGGAGATTCTGTTTTAACACGTCCAATACCTCTGCTACCCACCAAGATGACATCCTGTAAATCAGAAGTACTTGCAGTTAAAACAACATTGATATTGTTCCCAGTAGCCAATTGTTTTTTTGTTTCAAAACCAACAAAGCTAAATTCTAAAACATCATTTGCTTTTACATTGATGGAATAAGTACCTGTGTTGTTGGTTAAGGTAATTGCTTTTGAATTGGCGTCTTTTACAGTGACACCTTCTAATGGATTTCCTTTTGCATCACGCACTGTACCTTTGATATTTTCATTTTTTTGTGCCCAAGCACTCAAAGATAAAAACGTACAAACTACTAGGAAAATTGGGGTTAGTTTCATGCTCATAATTGGTAGATTTGTATTGAATTTACAATTTTTTATCCTTTTGTGATTAATACACCATAATTAATTACTTTTAAACAGTTCTAAAAGCCATTTAT
>CAINFN010000107.1 GCA_903848125.1 uncultured Bacteroidota bacterium | reverse complement strand
CTAATAAAATTAAATTGTATAATCAAAGATTTTCTGCTGATAAAATACCAGAGAACTATGATTTAATATTTCAAGAAATATTTGATCAAGAATTTTGGGCCGACGGACTAGTATTTTGCGTTGCTGATCACACGCTTCCAATGATTCCAAGTCGGTATATGTGCGAACTATATGCATGTACTATCAGCGAAGATGAATATTATTCGTTACTAGAAGCCGATACATTAAATCCCATTGACTCGGTATGTTTAACGCCAGCAACAACTGATGCTATCCGGGGAATTAAAAATATAGAATTTTATAATCATAAATTTTTACCTAATGTTTATAAAGATAGCAGAATTGAAAAAAATCAAAAATGGCAAGAATTTTATAATAGTATACGCGGTTCAGAATGGCCAGACTGTAACTCTTTAAAAGATTTTGAAAAACTACCAAATTGTTTAAAAGAAGAATGTATAGCATTTGGTTATAACCAATATAATTTTGATGAGGTACCTACAGAATTTAACCTTACTACCGGCGTTGAGTTTAATCAAATTGACGATTATATTAAAGAAATAAATTCGTTAGTAAATCAATCAATTAATATTCATAAATTAAAAAAAATACATCAAATATCTAATATTAATCAAAAATTATTAAATAACGACCGATATAAAAAGTTAATAGAAAATGGTAAGCAAATTGCTAAGTATGAATTTAATTATCAAGACAATACTATAACAATTGACGATCTCCGAGGCACTACTACATCTTTGCTAGATAGAAATTTGATGTATTTAGATTTACACATAGATAAATCTAAATTAGAAAACCAAATCACTATTTTATTAACAATTAATACCGTAGCTCACAATAATTACGAATTGGTGGTTACTCCCGTAGGTTATGTAAATAATATGCACAAATTTAGTGGGAAAAGATTTTACTCAAAAGCATGGAGTTTGCCATTACATAATACAATATTTGTAAACGCTAAAAGCAACAATAATGTAGAGTTACATGCAAGACAGTACTTAGATGATGGAACTTTACGATTTTGGTACGAATAAATATAAATTTAGTTGACAAATAAAGATAAATAAACTATAATAGATACTATGATGAATACTTTATACCATTCCATAACAAGCAAACAGCCAAATTTAGGCGGGACAGCCTATTGGTCAGTTGCCTGTGCGTTTGATATGAATAGTATTCGTGAACCGCTAGAGGGCTTTAATTAGAGTATATATATATTTTACACCATATTTTAATTAAAGCCCTGGACTAAACACCCAGGGTTTTTTGTTTTATAGGAGAAAGAAATGAAACAAAAGAGTATTAAAACAATGCCACAATTCATTCTTTCACAGGATGAAAAGACAGCATTGATAGAAGCAAAAATAGCAAGGACAGAAGCATACATTAAGTCCTTGGCAGCTTTAGTTGAAAAACAAAAGACTGCAAGGGGGTCAAAATACCCCTCACGCTGATAAGTGGATTGAGGTTATGAAGGCAACCAGTACATTTTTTGGACAAACTATTTTTGATAAGAATTAAGTGTTGACAGGAAACGAGGTCCTGTGCTACACTGTAAACAAGCACAAACGGGCGGACACTAGGATGGAGTTCTTCTTGTAGAACAAAAAATTAGTGTATAGTAAAGCATACTTGCCACTTAATACATAAATGCGGAGTCTTGTCGACACACCTTCCGCGGGTTACTTAGAGGGTTCGAAACTTCTAGGATTGAGTATGCTTTACTATAGTAAAGCACTTTGGAGGAATAGAAGCCAATATATACGCAGGTTCTCTTGATAAGGACTGAAATAGCACTAGAGTGCTTTACTATAAATGGGCTGGAAGCATCAACGGTGATGCAGTGGACTGTAAATCCGCCGTCTTTGACATGCCTGGTTCGATCCCAGGACAGCCCACCAAATAATCTCGAAAAAGTTCATGAGCTTGATCCCATGTG
>CAINFN010000106.1 GCA_903848125.1 uncultured Bacteroidota bacterium | reverse complement strand
CGTGTGCTCTTCCGATCTCGAATAACGGGAAGGACTTTAAAATTATTGAATTTATTTGTAATAGTTAGAAAGGGGTACTCCCTAGATTAATCTTTCTTTAATCCTTTCTCGCTAGATACAGTTAGTTTTTTGCGTCCTTTCTTGCGTCGGCTAGCTAATACTTTACGACCATTAGCAGATTCCATACGTTTACGGAAACCGTGAACTGATTTACGACGACGTTTATGTGGTTGAAATGTACGTTTCATTTGATGTCTTTTACTTGCTTAGTTTCTTAAAAAAAATTCCACATCCAATAGCAGTCACCATACCACTACCTGTGAAAGGACGGCAAAAATAGGGTATTTTTTCATTTTTTAAGCTAAATCTGTATGTTTTGCCTCAATTTTTTGTCCAAAAAACAAACTAGCCTGCTTTTCAAACAGGGCAGGTTCATCCGTGGTAAAAAAGGCCATTTGCTTATTTTGACTGCATTTAAGGGCCATGTCGGGGTGCGTTTTAAGGTATTTTACCAGGCTACTAGCCACTAATTCCCCTTGTTCTACTAGTTTCACGCCAGGGGGTAAAAAGGACCTTATTTTAGCTTCTAATAACGGATAGTGGGTACAAGCTAGCAATAGGGAGTCAATGTCTGCAGACTGCTTAAATAGTTCGTCGATATATTGTTTGACAAAATAGTCTGCACCAGGATGATCAAATTCCCCATTTTCAATTAAGGGTACCCACATCGGGCATGC
This sequence comes from uncultured Bacteroidota bacterium, assembly GCA_903848125.1. Classification (GTDB taxonomy): domain Bacteria; phylum Bacteroidota; class Bacteroidia; order Chitinophagales; family Chitinophagaceae; genus Sediminibacterium. The sequence continues at coordinate 7,831 of CAINFN010000106.1, read as the reverse complement.
TTGTTGAAATACTTTTAAACCAGGAAAAAATTTAGCCAGTTCAATGGGATAACTATTGCTTTGAACGGTACCTAAAGTACCCATTATGCCCACTTGTTGGGTGGTGGTAAAATTGCCCAATACCTCTGTGGTGGGTCTAATTACACCCAGCACTCTTTTATTGGGACCTAAATGAGGTAAATCCTTTTGTTGAATATTGCGCAATGCTTTTGCCGAGGCAGTATTGCATGCCAAAATTACCAATTCGCATCCTTGATCAAAAAACCAATTGACCGCTTCTAATGTATATTGATACACGGTTTCGAAAGATCTTGTTCCATATGGCGCACGTGCGTTGTCTCCTAAATAAATATAGTCGTAATTAGGCAGTTGTTTTTTTAACTCCTTTAAAATGGTGAGTCCACCATATCCACTATCAAAAACTCCAATAGGTGCTGCCATAAAAAATAGATTAACGTTACTTGTGTAAAACTAAGCACCTCGTTGCATAACAACGAGGTGCTTCCTATAAAATATTTTAAAAAATATTATCCTTTTTTAGCTGGTGCAGCTTTAGCAGGGGCAGCAGTTGCTGGAGCAGCGCCACCAGTTGCAGCTTTAAATGCTTCTAATACTTCATTAGGCAAAGTCAACTTCAATTTAATAGCCACTCTAATAGTTAAGTTATCAGCAATTGAAGGTTGTGCATAAGGAGATAAAGATTCTGCTTTTAACACCAAACTGTATTTATTTTCTGCAACTACTTCACTTAATGCAGCAGCAACTTTTTGTCTGTAAGGCAATAAAAGAGTTTCCTCTTTTTGTTGCATCGCTTGTTGTTGGTATTGTTGCCAGTTAATCAATTTGTATTTTAATTTGTTCAAATCAGAAGTTGCCATTTCAAGCGCTTTTGGTCTTTTTGACAAGTTAGCTGAGTCTTTTTTGAAAATACTGTCTTTCACTTGATAATCCTTTAAAGTATAATTGTACTCATCTTGTAAAGTATCTTGAGCATAAGACTTAAGAACAGTATCTAATTTTTCTTGTATTCCAGGGAATAAAGCAATTACACTCTGATCATCAAAGTAGCCAATTTTTGTTTGTGCAGAAGCACTGTTGGTAAATGATAATGCTACTAATAAGATGGCAGCAAATAGGAAACCTTTTTTCATAACTTATTTTTTTATTTTTTACTTTTTTATATTGGTAAGGGCTAATTATTTATCCCTAACTCTTTTAAAACATCGTCGCTTTTATCCAATTTTGGGTCAGCAAATATAATGGTAATTCCTTCACTTTTGTCCAAAATGAAGTCATAAGAGCGCGCAGAAGCCATTTTTTGTACCGCATTGTACACTTTATCTTGAATGGGCTTTACCAATTTTTGTCTTTCTTTGAACAAATCCCCCTCATAACCAAAGCGTTTTTTTTGAAGATCTCTCAATTCTTTTTCCTTTGCAAATAGCTCATCCTCACGCTTTTTTCTCAAATCTTCTGAAAGCATAAACTGCTCTCCTTCATAGTTTTTATACATTTTATCGAGCACCATTTGCTTCGAATCAATTTCTTGCTGCCACTGATCCCCCAAGATTTTTAATTTTTTATCCGCCTCCTTGTATTCTGGAATTTTGTCCAAAATATATTTGGTATTAATCACCGCATATTTACTTTGAGCTTGAGCAGCACAAAAGGCGACTACGCTAATTAAAAGAATAAAAAAATGCTTATTTAATTTCATATACCTATTTTTAGATTGAAAAAATATTAATTTATTCCGGCTCAAAGCCTAACATAAAGGTAAATCTTCCTGCGTCTTTTAAGCTATTTGTAGCATTTAATCTGTCTAAACCGATACCATAGTCAAAACCTAACAAACCAAACATAGGCAAGTAAAAACGCATCCCAATTCCAACAGAACGTCTTAAATTAAACGGATCAAACTCCTTCATACTATACCATCCATTTGCTGCTTCAAAAAATCCTAAAGCGTAAATGGTACTGCTGGCTGCTAAGCTTAAAGGATACCTTACTTCCACCGCATATTTATTGAACATGGTAAAATGCTGAGTGGCTGTTTGCTGATCAGGATTTATTTTTGTATTTGAAGTTTGGTAAACTGGGTAACCTCTTTGCGAAATTATATCATACCCCAATAAAGCAAACTGATTGCTTAAGCCTGCATCACCTAATTGAAAACGTTCAAAAGGAGATACTTTTAAATCACTGTTATAGGCACCTAAGAATCCGTATTTAGCAGCAAAACGCAAAACAAATTGCTTGTTGTGATCTTCCCCTGCTGGTTTACCAAGTGGAACAAACCATTCTCCATTGAATCTCCATTTATGGTATTCTAATAATTCAAATGGATTCGCTGCACTATTTACATTAGGCATTAACAAAGAATACGGCGGTGTTAACTGCGCACTTAATAAAAAATTAGATCCTGATCTTGGAAACAACGGTTGATCAACAGAAGTTCTTTGTAAGGAAATTCTAAAGTTTACATTGTTCACTGTACCATTAGAAAAATTAGGAAGGTTATAAGGATCAATGGCATAGTTGCTTAAAAAATATCGAGTATAGTTTAACCCCATGCTTAAAGAAAAATAATCATCAGGCCAAGCCAATTGTCTACCAAAAGTAACAGTGGCCCCAGTAGTTGAAATGTATCTAGAATCTGCAATGTTTAAATTGTACATACCGGTAGTTGGATCTATGGTTTGTCCATATTTAGTATTGAATACACTTAGCGTAAGGGTGTTTCTTTTAATGCCGCCAAACCAAGGTTCAGTAAAAGTCATATTTGTGGACCTAAATGCTTTACCATTACTTTGAACCCTGAAGCTCAATTTTTGACCATCACCCATGGGAAGTGGGTCCCATGCTGATTTAGTAAATAAATTTTTAGAGGAAAAGTTATTAAAAGTTACGCCAATAGTTCCTGTTAATCCAATGGATCCTCCCCAACCAGCACTTAATTCCAATTGATCACTCGATTTTTCTTCAACACCATAATTAATATCAACTGTGCCATCTTCTGGATTAGGTATTGGATCTATTTTAATTTTTTCTTGATCGAAGAAATTTAATTGCGCTATTTCACGTTGAGAACGCACTAATAAACTACGACTAAATTTATCACCAGGTATCGTTCTAATTTCACGACGAATTACAAAGTCTTTGGTTTTTTCATTCCCAGCAATTCTAATTGTTTTGATGGTGGCCTGAGGTCCTTCTACCATTCTAATTTCAAAATCAATGGTGTCATTGTAAACTGCTGTTTCAATTGGATCCACTCTAAAAAACAAATAGCCATCATCTTGATACAACCCACTGATATCACCTCCCTCTGGAGTTTGTATCTTACCTAATTTATTGTATAAAATTTCGCGGTTATAAATATTGCCTCTTTTAATATTTAAGATAGATGACAATAAAGAGTCGGGGTATTTTGTATTCCCTCTCCACGTAATGCTTCCAAAAAAGTATTTACGCCCTTCCTTCACTTGCATATCAATATTCAAATTGCCAGCAGCATTATGGTAAACGGTATCCTTTTCAATCACTGCATCTCTAAATCCTAATGAGTTATAATAATTCAATAAGTTGTCCTTGCTTTCATCATATTTGTTAATATTAAATTTTGATGAAGAAAAAGTAATTCTAGCGTACGGATTTAATATTTTTCTGGTTTTTGTAAAAGTTAAAAAACCTTTTTCTTTCATATAATTTTCAAAACTGTAAGGCGTTGTTTTAACAATGACCGGTTTATCATTAATAGGAAATAAAGTAAGTCTCGATTTTTCGTGAATTTCTTTTAAACTTTTTTTCAGCTTAGTTTCTTCAATTTGATTGCCTCCAAAATTGATATTATTAATGCGCACTTTAGGTCCTTTGTTGATGACAAAGTCTAATAATAGATTGTTTTTTCTAGTCGCATCTTTCCTTTCTTTAATGCTTACTTTCACATCTTGAAAACCTTTTTCGGCATAGTATTTTTTAATTCCTTCTACTGCCGTGATTTTCATATTTTCGGTAATAACCCTGTTGGGGGTCAAACCAGTTTTGCCAGACAATTCATCGTGGTCTGATTTTCGAACACCAAGAAAGTTGTATTTAGACAAACGTGGTCGTTCTACTACATTAATTTCAACGTCTAATTCTTTTTCATGTAAATCTGTTAAATACACGCTTACGTCACTAAAGTAATTTTGATCCATTAATTTATGGATAGATTTCGCAAAATTATCTCCCCCAGGTAAGGTTACTTCGTCTCCAATGTTTAAGGTAGATAAAGAGAGTAATAGGTTTTCATCAAAATATTCGTTTCCAACTACTTTGATACTTCGAATCTTGTATTTGGTGGGTATTTTTTGGTTAAAAATGCCCAGTAGCTTTACATTAATTTGAGTAATAGAATCTTTAGCAGGTGCCTCCTGTCCATAAGAAGTCAAAGTAATTAAAAGTGCTGATAGTGAACCTATTAATAAATGGCGAAAATTCTGCATCTGCTGTGGGACTAAACTTTATAATTTTAAAAGAGCTGCAAATTACTCGTAATATTTCAAAGTCTTTGTTAAAACCTTAAAATAAACATATTAAATGTTTTACTAATCTGATGTGATTTGATGGCTGGTTTTGCCAAATCTTCTCTCCCTTGATTGATAATCCATAAGTGCTTCAATCAGGTCTTTTTTACGAAAATTAGGCCAAAGTGTGTTGGTAAAATACAATTCTGCATAAGCAAGTTGATACAATAAAAAGTTGCTAATCCGGTATTCACCACTGGTTCTTATCATCAATTCTGGATCAGGAAACTCACTGGTGGTAAGGTTTTTAGACAAAATGGCTTCATTGATTTCATTAATAGCCAATTGACCAGATTTTACTTGATTAGCTATTTTTTTAGCGGCCTCCACCAGTTCACAACGGCTGCTATAGCTTATGGCTATAATAAGGTTCAAACCAGTGTTTTGAGCGGTCTGTTGCATGCCCTCTTCTAAGGCCTTTTGGGCTTCGGGGGGTAGCAAGCTTAGGTTGCCAATAAAGTGAAGTTTAATGTTATTTTTATGCAAATCGGGTACTTCTTTGGAAATAGTGTCTACAAATAGGCTCATTAACCCATTTACTTCGGTGGTGGGACGATCCCAATTTTCTGTACTAAATGCATATAAACTAAGGTATTTTATCCCAATTTCAGTGGCCGCTTCTACCACTTTGCGCACACTAACTACCCCTTCATAGTGTCCATACAAGCGATCCTGCCCCTGCTCTTGTGCCCATCTGCCATTCCCATCCATGATGATGGCGATGTGTTGAGGCAGTTTATTGACATCTAAATTTTCCATAATGTGAAATTAAGAAAATAACTAGGTTATTTGCGTTTAAATAAACTAAATAAACCTTTTTTGGAACTTGTTTTGGAGACATTTTCATCCCCACTAAAAGCACTCTTCTTTTTTTGATTTAATTTTTTATCAGGCCCATAAATTTTTAGCAAATTATAGGATAACCCAGCTTTAAAACTAAAATATTGGTCATTGCCAGAAGTACTGGGTTGAAAACCTTTTTTCATTTCATTGTCACTAAAATAATCAAGTCGATCAGAATTGGTAAAGCGATAAGTAGCCTCTCCAAAAATATTAAATGGACCAATTACATTGTACTTAAAGCCAAAATTAATAGGATAAGAAATAGTGGTGCCGCTATCTAACATTGAACTTTTGATGATATTATTATTAAATTTAGCATTTGTTGTTTGGAAAGTACCTACTCCAAAACTTAAATAAGGCGAAAAACGATAATGATTGTTTCCATCAATAAATTTTGAGAAGTATAATTCCAACATAAAACTAAAATCATGGCCCCTTCTTGCAAAACTCAAATTTCTTGTTACTGGTAAAGAAGCAGAAGTAGGAGGTCTTCTTGGATTGATATATAAGTTGCTAGACAAGCTATCTGCTCCTTGAAAAGTAATCAGCTCATAATTAAATCTTAAACCAATATAATCATTTACTAATTTTTTATAAAACGCGCCGTAGCTAGGGCTAAAGGTATAATGATCAGGAGAGATATCACCTTTATAACTGGACATTCCTTGAAACACGCCCACCTCCCCTCTTTTTTCCACTAGTTGTAAGTACTGCGCACTCGCATCTAAAGCAAAGATGATGGTGAAAAATAATAGGAGTGCTAATTTTCGCATTGACTAATTTCTTTTGTCCAAACCCCATGTTAGCTTAGTTCTGAGTGTAGATAAATAGCTATTCTCATTCAGTCTTATAAAGTGCACCATGAAATTTTCTTTTTTTACCGCCAATTGAATATTTTTTGAAACAATTTCTTTTCGAGCATCCATTGCACAAATTAGTTCTTCTGTTCTGCCTTCCACTTCAAAAGAGATAACAGAAGAATCTGGTACCACAATTGATCTCACATTTAAATTATGTGGTGCCACTGGTGTAATTACAAAACTTGCAGAATCTGGAAATAGGATCGGTCCATTGCAACTCATATTGTATCCAGTAGAACCAGTAGGCGTAGCTACTATAATTCCATCTGCCCAATAAGAGTTTAAAAATTCACCATTTAAATAAGTATGAATTTTAATCATAGGAGAAGTGTCTCTTTTATGTATTGAAAATTCATTCAATGCATAAGGCGCTGCACCAAATACAGATAAATTAGCATCTAAGTGAAGCAGCGATCTTTTTTCAATAACATAAGATCTGTTCACCAAAGCATCTACCATAATACTTAGTTCATCTTTTGAAATAGTGGCTAAAAATCCCAATCGACCATAATTAATTCCTAGAATAGGTATGGTCGTATTACCAACAATGGTTACCGCGTCTAAAACAGTTCCATCCCCTCCTAAACTTATTAAACAATCAACCTCATTTTGCAAGTCAGCAATTGAAGTGAAAGGAATCAATGCCTCTTTTCCTATAGCAGCTACTAAATTAAATTTTTGAATAAGATCAGCATAAACATAGATCCTGATATCATAACGATTTAACTCCAATAACAATGCATTTAAAGATTGTTGTTGATCTATATCTACCCCCCTACTATAAATAGCTACTTTCATTTTAATAAAAATTAAAAATTTAAACCCGCATACAAATATAACCCTTTGTCTCCAAGCTGATTCAAGCTGTAATCAATTTTTAAAACAAAATCATAGATACTAATAATATCTAGACCAACTCCAGCCGTTCTTAACAATGTATTGGAGAGCTTTGAGTTATTAATGGGCCTATCCGCATATACGTACCCCAAATTTGTAAAAGCCTTTAACCAAAAACGGTATTTAACCTCTGGTATAGTTTTTTTGAATACTATATTTTTTACTGTAAAGCCTCCAAGTGCATGGTGCCATTCTGCTTTAATTATACTTCCAGCATTACCGTCAACTACATAATATTCTAAGCCATTTAATTGCAAATTTCCATACCCCATTAATTTACCATCGGTATAATTATGGTTAGATAAAAACTTAATAGTCGTATTGGATTCTACAATAAAAAAATTATTGGCTGATAATGGTTTAGCTACCACTTTCCTGAATTGCATTGAGCTTAAATTACTCTTGTCCGAAAACCGATGGTAGGCAGCAAACTCGGTGGCTGCTCCATTGGTTGGATAAGCATTGTAATCAAATTTAACTTTTGAATATGAAAAAGTAAGATCAAAATAAGAAAAGGACTTGCTATAGTTTGGCAAAAAAGCTGGTTGAATTAAAAATGCTGAATCTGAAATTTCATTTTTACCCACTCCAATTTGTAAAGTATGACGTTCATATAAATTGGGGCGATACAATAAATTAACATAAGAACGATTTCCCTTTTGG
>CAINFN010000105.1 GCA_903848125.1 uncultured Bacteroidota bacterium | reverse complement strand
CGAATAGGCACCCCTGTGAACTTGAAATTAGCCCTAAGCTGATTTTCCAAGTAATTGCGATAAGGAACCTTAATATCATCAGGGAAATTGGTAAAAAATGCGAAGCTAGGAACCCTGGTAGGCAACTGGGATACGTATTTAATCTTAATCACATGCCCTCTCACCACCGGTGCCTGGTATTTCATAATGGACTTGAGCATAATGTCATTTAATTTTGAAGTAGCCACTTTACGGTGCTTATTTTCAAACACTTCTAATGCCAATTCAATAGCTTTAAAAATGCGGGTTTTTTCAACAGCAGAGATAAATAAAACAGGTACATCTGTAAAAGGTGCCAGTTTGTCTTTTACTACTTTCTCATAATCACGAGCTGTATTGGTTTCCTTGGCGATTAAATCCCATTTATTAATCAATACGACAATACCCTTCCCTTTTTTAGAAGCAAGGCTAAAAATACTTAAATCCTGAGCGGTAACCCCCTTGGTTGCATCTATCACTAATAAACAAACATCGGCTTCATCCATGGCCTTAATGGCCCTAATGATGGAGTAAAATTCAAGGTCGTCCTTCTCTTTGTTTTTACGTCTTATTCCAGCAGTATCAATTAAAATAAATTCCTTTTGGAACATGGTATAATGCGTATGAATGGTATCACGTGTGGTACCTGCAATGTCACTTACAATGGTTCTGTCTTGACCAATCATAGCGTTCAACAAGCTTGATTTTCCCACGTTGGGTTGGCCCATAATGGCAATCTTTGGAATAGGCAAAGCTTCTTCGGTTCCCTCAGGTAATTCAGTGTCATCACTAATGGGTTGTACTTCCTTAATATCATTGGTAACGGCATCTAAAAGTTCGCCCGTTCCACTTCCAGAAATAGAACTTACAAAATAGTTATGCTCAAAGCCCATACCATAGAACTCAGTTCCTTCTAAAGCACGAGTGGAATTATCCACCTTATTCACACATACGTAAACTGGCTTGGTACTTCTTCTAAGCATATCCGCCATAGAGGCATCTAAATCGGTTAAACCCACTGCAGCATCTACCATGAAAATGATCGAATTGGCTTCTTCGATGGCTATTTTAACCTGCTTGCGAATCTCCGTTTCAAACATATCGCGAGAGTCTGGCACAAAACCTCCTGTGTCGATGACATTAAAGGTCTTACCTGCCCATTCGGTCACACCATATTGACGGTCTCTTGTAACACCACTGATGTCATCTACAATTGCCTTACGTTCCTCCAAGAAACGATTAAACAAAGTACTTTTTCCTACGTTTGGCCTTCCAACAATAGCCACTGTATAGCTCATAATAATTTATATTTAATATTCAATTATACTAATTTAAATAATTAACAATCAATCATTTAAATTAATAATTATAAATGTTATTGATACCCGAATTCTTTTAATTTACTATCGTTGTCTCTCCACTTTGGCTTCACCTTTACAAATAGTTCTAAATATACTTTAGAGCCAATGAAGTCCTCAATATCTTTCCTCGCCAATATGCCTATCTCTTTAATCATCTTTCCTTTCTCCCCTATGATAATGGCCTTTTGGGTTTCTCTATTTACAATGATGTCCGCCTGAATTTTAATTAATAAAGGCTGTTGCTTAAAAGAGTTCACCAAAACCGCTGTATGGTATGGAATCTCCTCCCCAAACAACTGGTATATCTTTTCACGAATCAATTCACTTACAAAGAACTTAGTGGGCAAATCGCTTAAATCATCCTCGCTATAAAAAGGAACTCCCTCTGGAATCATCTCAATTACCACTTTCAATAACCTTTCTATATCGCTCTTATTCAACGCACTAACTGAAATAGTTTTGGTACAATAGGGCTTGTCCTTAAAAAAGGCCACCGCCTCTTTTACCTGCGTGCCCACTGCCAAATCTGACTTATTCAATACCACAATACAGGGTACTTTTAGCTTTAATGAGGTAAATAATTCATCTAATTCCTTGATATCGTCACGCATATCCACCATCAATAAAGCCACATCTGCATCTTCCAAAGCGCTTTTAACGGCACCCATCATTTTCTCGTGCAGCTTGTACTTAGGGTCGATAATACCGGGTGTGTCTGAGAAGATAATCTGATACTCATTTTCCTTATTTAAAAAGGCCTTTATACGATGACGGGTAGTTTGTACTTTGGAGGACACAATCGCCATCTTCTCGCCCATAATAGCGTTCAGTAAAGTGCTTTTACCTGCATTTGGTCTTCCAAATATGTTTACAAACCCTGCTTTCATTCTTTATTGATGATTTACCCTTTATTTCCCCCTTTTACTATGCAAACTTACTACAAAAAAAATCCGCTCTCGATAGGAATCGGGAGCGGGATGATGTTGCGAGGGAAGGGATCGAACCTCCGACCTTCGGGTTATGAGCCCGACGAGCTACCGCTGCTCTACCT
>CAINFN010000104.1 GCA_903848125.1 uncultured Bacteroidota bacterium | reverse complement strand
TCAATACTTTAAACAAACAAGGACAATTGGTGAAAGGAAATTCAATTTTATTGAATGAAAAAAATTACGAATGGATGCCCAAAATGTTAAAGCAGGTTGGTGAGCAGGAAGCGATTTTGCCTTATCAATTTAAAAATAGAATTGGTTTTGCAAAAATTAAATTTAAATAAGTTAAAGTGGTTTTTTTATTCAAAGACAGGTCTGATATAAATTTAATCTTTTTAGTATTATTGAGTGTGGGCTTGCATTTTCATGTATGGATGCATCCTCCTTTGGTCATCGCTAATGAATCTGATGGGTTTCTTGCTTATTTATTAATTCATTATATCAAGCCATTGCCATCCATTGTGTTGGTAGTGCTTTTTCAAATAGTTATTTTAAGTCAGGCCATTCGTTTAAATATATTATTAAGTAAGTTTAAAATGTTTCAGCAAATAAGTTATTTGCCCGCATTCACTTACATTATATTAACAGGTATTTTCCCTTTTTGGGATGTAATAAGTTCCGGCTTGGTAGCCAATTCTTTAGTGATATGGATATTGGTAAAATTATTAAGATTATATGATCAAACTCAACCCAAAACTTTAGAGTTTAATATTGGCTTAATAGTTGGCATTTCTATATTACTTTATGAACCCATTGCAATTTTAATACCAGTGGTTTTGTTTGCGTTGATTATTATAAGGCCTTTCAAAATGGCAGAATGGTTGGTATTGGTCATGGGCATTATCCTGCCTTTTTATTTTATTTTTACCTATGTTTTTTTAACCAATCATGTGGAGGATTTCAGGCATTTTTTACCAAAATTGGACTGGAAAAATCCACTAGTAAAGCCAGATCTAAACGTAATTTTAGCACTAATCGTAATGGGGATTCAATTATTGGCAGGATTTTACTATTGGCAACAAGAGCAAACAAGATTTATTATACAAGTTAGAAAATATTGGGGAGTGCTATTTTTAGTTTTGCTATTAAGCCTATTTCAGCCTATTATCTTCTCAGTTCAAGCACTTTATGCATCGGCCATCGTCATTACCCCATTGGCATGTTTTATTAGCTTTGCTTATGGCACACCTAAAAGGTTATTGGTCCCTAATTTGCTATTTTGGTCGGCCATAGCCGTTATTGTGTATAACCACCTTAGTTAGGTGAAGAATTTAACAAATCAATAAAGCCAAGTTTTGGTAACTTTGTGCATCAATTTAATACCTTAATTAGTTAAATTAACACCTATGAAGTTTGGCGTTTTAGTTTTCCCAGGATCCAATTGCGATAGAGATATGCAAGATGCATTAGAAAAAGATTTAGGTTATCCAGTAGAAATGTTATGGCATAAGGATAGTGATTTATCTCATTTCACAACAGATGATTGCATAGTACTTCCAGGGGGTTTTTCTTATGGAGATTATTTACGTTGTGGCGCCATTGCTAAATTTAGCCCAATGATGCAATCGGTAATAGAATTCGCTAATAAGGGTGGAAAAGTATTAGGGGTATGCAATGGATTTCAAATTTTATGTGAAAGTGGCTTATTGCCCGGCGCTTTATTACAAAATGCGAATCAGCAATTTATTTGTAAAAATGTTTATATAAAGACGGATAAAAGTGAGGCGTTACAAATACCCATTGCTCATGGTGAAGGAAGATATTATGCAGATGCAGCTACCTTAACCCATTTAGAAAAAAACAATCAAATTTTATTTAAATATTGCGATGAAAAAGGTCAAGTGGGTGGCGAGGCCAATCCCAATGGATCCACCATGGATATTGCTGGCATATGCAATGATACGCGCAATGTATTTGGCATGATGCCCCATCCCGAAAGAGCTACTTCTGATGTCTTAAGCAATATAGATGGTAAAAAAGTTTTTGAAATTTTAGGATTGAAATAATTGTAATCATTGAAATGACTTTGAAAATAGTGAGTATGAAAAAAATAATCTTCTTGTTTTGTATTGCCTTATTTGCAATGAATTTACATGCTCAAAAATTGAATCCTGTAAAATGGACTTTTGAAGCAGTAAAAAAATCGGACAAACAATATGAAATAATAATCACTGCTGCTATTGAAAGCCCATGGCATATTTATTCTCAGTTTGTTAAAGATGGCCCTATACCCACTAAAATTACTTATAAAGTAAATCCTTTGGTTCAAATAAAAGCACCTGCTAAAGAAATTGGAAATAGGGAAGAGAAATTTGATAAAAATTTTAACACGCAGGTTGTCTATTTTAGCAATAAAGTTCAATTCACACAATTCGCCAACTTAAAAGTGGCAAGCAAAACTAAAATTACTGGTGAAATAGAATATGGAGTATGTAATGAAGATAGATGCTTGCCTCCAGCTAGAGTTAATTTTGAAATTGCATTGCAATAATCCAGGCTTCACTTAAATTAAATATTTTGAATAAAATTGTCGCTTTATTAGTTGCGTTTAGTTGTTTTTTTATCTTAGAAAATGCGCAAGCTCAAAATCCTGTTACTGCGAGTGTAAAAGCGATAGTGGTCAATGATAGCACCTATACTTTAAAAGCAAGCCTACAAATACAATCTGATTGGCATGTATATGCAGCTAATCCAGATGGGTTAGAGGCTCCCAGCTTTAAGGCAGGTTTAGAAACAGTTTCATTTTTGGGTATGCCTACTTATTCAATTAAAGCAAGTAAGCAAGCGGATGTGTTATTTAAACAAGCTAATGTATTTAATAAGGCAGTTGATATCGAACAAGTAATGGTGATAAAAGGGTTTCAACCAGATAGCTTACAAACAACAATCTTAGTAAATACAGCCAAGGCAGACCAGTTTTTAGCTTTGGAAATACCAGTTACAGTAGCTTTGGCCAATGGAAAAAAAGCAGTAGGTTTTCAAATTTTATTACCTGCAGCTGCTACCAAAGTAACTACTGATGCTTGTGGGGGAGATACGCATGATACTAAAAAGTCCAGCGGTTGGTCTGTGTTTTTATTGGGATTGTTAGGAGGGCTTATAGCACTCATTACACCTTGTGTATTTCCAATGATACCAGTAACAGTTTCCTTTTTTACCAAACGATCTAAAACAAGAAAACAAGGCATCCAAAACGGACTTTTATATGGGGCTAGTATTTTTTTAATTTATGTATTGGCAAGTGTACCCTTTCATGTTTTAGGAAATGTGCAACCAGAAATTTTTAATAGTATTTCAACCAATCCTTGGTTGAATATTATTTTCTTTATCATCTTTATATTTTTCGCTATTTCCTTTTTTGGATTTTTTGAAATCACGTTACCAAGTGGTATCGCCAATAAGGCCGACTCTAAAAGTGGGTTAGGTAGTTTTGGTGGCATTTTTTTTATGGCCATAACCCTAGCTATTGTATCCTTCTCCTGTACGGGGCCTATTTTAGGCACTTTATTAGTAGGTTCATTGCAAGGAGGCGCTTGGGCTTTAACACAAGGGATGGCTGGTTTTGGGGTAGCTTTAGCATTGCCTTTTACTTTATTTGCAATCTTCCCACAATGGCTTCAATCTTTACCAAAATCAGGTGGCTGGTTAGATACAGTCAAAAAAGTATTGGCCTTTTTAGAATTGGCTTTGGCTTTTAAATTTTTATCCAATGCAGATTTAGTTGAACATTGGGGATTGTTAAAAAGAGAAGTATTCTTAGGCATATGGGCCGTGATAAGTATTGGGTTGGCACTTTATTTATTTGGGGTGTTGTTATTACCACATGATGTTAAAGGGGCAAAAATTTCTACCATAAGAAAAGCTTTTGGAGGTTTTGCTATTGCTTTTGGAATCATCCTAATAGCAGGAGTGGCTCCAAAAAATACAGCCATGTTAAAATTTTTAAGTGGATTTCCTCCTCCCACTCATTATAGTTTATTTTATAAAAATGGAGAACATCATGGTTTACAAGCCAATGTGGTGAATGATTATGAGCAGGCGGTAAAATTATCAAAGGAGCAAAACAAACCTATTTTAATTGACTTTACGGGATGGGCCTGTGTGAACTGTCGTAAGATGGAAGAGAATGTTTGGACAGATCCTGAAGTTATGGCCGAAATACAAAATAAATTTATTCTTGTTTCCTTATATGTAGATGACAAGGAATTACTTCCTGTACAAAAAAGATTTAAATACACCAATGCGCAAGGCCAAGCAAAGGACATCATTAGTATAGGTGATTTATGGGCTACTTTTCAAGCAGAAAATTTTAATCAAGTCACGCAACCATTGTATGTGGTGATGAGTCCTTCGCAAAAGATAGTATCCAATCCAGTAGGTTATACACCCGATGCCAAAGCCTATTTGAATTGGCTACAATGCAGCGCAAGCAAGGCTAAATAAGGTATTATTATATTTTATTTACAAACTCATACCGCGCTCGGTCATCATCTTTCTTAAGTTAATTAAACCATAACGCATTCTACCAAGGGCAGTGTTAATACTACAGTTGGTCATTTGAGCAATTTCTTTAAAGCTTAGGTTGGCATAATGTCTTAAAACAATAATTTCTCTTTGTTCTTCAGGTAAAAGGTCAACCAATTCTTGAATATTTTTATGCGTCTGAGAACGAGTCATTTTATAATCGGCAGGATGATCAGAGTGTTTGATAATTTCAAATAAGTCTTGGTCATCACTGGTTTTGATAGTTGGGGTGCGTTTTACTTTTCTAAAGTGGTCTACCACAAAATTGTGGGCAATGCGTAAAGCCCATGGTAAAAATTTGCCTTCTTCCGAATATTTCTTTTGAGTAAGGTTGTCAATGATTTTAATCAAAATTTCTTGGAAAAGATCTTCCGCCAAGTAGCTGTCTTTTACCATGAAAAAGATAGCGTTGTAAATTCTATTGTGGTGACGCTCTAATAAGGCGTCAAAAGCTCTAGAATTACCGTCTTGAAAGGATTGAATGAGTTCGTTGTCGGAGAGTTGGATTTCTTTGTTCATTTTTTAGGGTAGGTTTCGATGGGTTAGTACAAGCAAATTACGTTCTATAGCCATCGCATTACCACTTGTGGAAAACAAGAAATTTATTTTTAAGCTATCCACATTTTAAAAGCAAAAGAGGTACAAATTCCTACAACAAAATGCCCGGGAATGTGTTATTTTGCTATATGGCCAGCAGTAAAAAAGTAAAGTCGGAGCAAGTTGAAAATAATGACATACAAGTAGTAGGGGCAAGGGTACATAATTTAAAAAATGTGACGGTTACCTTTCCTCGCAATCTGTTTATAGTGGTTACAGGGGTCTCTGGTAGCGGAAAATCATCATTGACCATTGATACCTTATTTGCCGAAGGCCAAAGGCGCTATGCCGAAAGCTTATCTTCCTATGCAAGGCAATTTATGTCCCGAATGGGTAAGCCCGATGTAGACTATATAAAGGGCTTGTGCCCAGCCATTGCTATTGAACAAAAAGTGGTTACGCGTACCCCAAGAAGTACGGTGGGGAGTATGACCGAGATCTATGATTATTTGCGTGTATTTTATGCTAGGGTGGGAAAAACGATATCGCCTATTAGTGGACAGGAAGTAAAAAAGCAGGATGTGCAGGATGTGTTGGAGTTTATCCAAAAAGGGAAAACGGGAGACAAGATGTTTATTATTGTCCCATTTAAACAACAAGCCAAAAGAGACATACAAGAGGAATTAAATATATTATTACAAAAGGGTTTTGCTAGGATCTATCTAAGAGTAGTGGATGAATCTGCTCATTCAAAATCCGCAAAAGCAAAAAATAAAGTAACGGAAACCTCTAGTATTCTTAGAATTGAGGATGCTTTAGCCATGCCTAAGGCTGAAATTACAAAAACCATCAAGGCGCATGAGGTATATGTATTAATAGATAGGGTGGTGGTGAAAGCATTTGACGAAGATGATATACATCGAATAAGCGATTCCATTGGTACTGCGTTTTATGAAGGAGAGGGCGTATTGTGGGTGGAACAAAATGAAACTATATTAAAATCTTTCAATAATAAGTTCACGCTAGATGGGATTGAATTTGATGAACCAAGTCCAAATTTATTTTCATTTAATAATCCTTATGGCGCTTGTCCAACCTGTGAAGGATATAGTCAGGTGTTAGGGATTGATGAAAATTTAGTCATACCCAATACCAATTTATCGGTATATGATGGAGGAGTGGCGCCATGGAAGGGAGAGAAATTAGTTTGGTGGAAAGATCAATTTGTAAAAGAGGCGGGCAAGGCAGGTTTTCCTATTCATCAACCTATTAATAAATTAACTAAAACGCAAGCCACTCAATTATGGAAGGGAGTGGGCAAGGCATTGGGCATCGATGCTTTTTTTGAAGATGTAAAAGCACATTTGTATAAAGTACAATTTAGAGTGATGTTAAGTAGGTATCGAGGCAGAACCAACTGTCCCGATTGCAATGGCTATCGTGTGCGCAAGGAAGCTTTGTATGTAAAAATTGGCGGAAAGCATATTGGGGAATTGTGTGCAATGCCCGTAAAAGATTTACAAGTATGGTTTAGTGCATTAAAGTTGTCGGAACATGAAAAGCAAATAGCAAAAAGATTATTAATAGAATTAGAGCAACGCATTCAAACTTTAATGGATGTGGGCTTGGGTTATTTAACCTTATCTCGTTTAGCCAATAGTTTAAGTGGAGGAGAAAGTCAAAGAATTCAATTAACAAGATGCTTAGGGTCAAACTTAACCAACTCGCTCTATATTTTAGATGAGCCTTCTATTGGACTTCATTCAAGAGATACAGAAAGACTAATTAAGGTGTTACAAAACCTAAGAGACTTAGGCAATACAGTGGTGGTGGTAGAGCATGACGAGCAAATTATGCGACACGCCGATCACATCATAGACATGGGACCTTTGGCGGCGCATCAAGGTGGAGAAGTAGTAGCAGTAGGTAATGCGGCAGCACTTATTAAGGATAAAGAAAGTTTAACCGGAAAGTATTTAAGTGGTGCATTGAGTATTCCTATTCCCGAGAAAACAAGAATTTCAAAACACTTTATAAAACTAGAGGGGGCTTATTTACATAATTTAAAAACCATTGATGTACAATTTCCTTTGCATAGTTTATGTGTAGTGAGTGGGGTGAGTGGAAGTGGAAAAACCACCTTGGTTAAACAGGTATTGTACAATGCGTTGTTAAAAGCGAAAGCACTTCCAACAGAAATAGTGGGAGGGTATAATGCCATTGGTGGCGACTTGCATTTGATAGATCAAATAGAAATGGTGGATCAAAACCCTATTGGAAAATCATCAAGATCTAACCCGGTTATCTATATTAAAGCATACGATGCTATTAGAGATTTATATTCCAAGCAGGCCCTTTCAAAAATTAGAGGCTTCTTGCCTAAGCATTTTTCTTTCAATGTAGATGGAGGCAGATGCGATACATGTAAAGGAGAAGGCGAACAATTAGTAGAGATGCAGTTTTTAGCCGATGTGCATTTAACCTGTGAGGATTGTGGAGGAAAGAGATTTAAAGAAACAGTATTAGAAGTACAGTACAAAGGAAAAAATATTTACGAGGTACTAGAGATGAGTGTAGATGAAGCTATTACATTTTTTAGTGAAGAAAAAAATATAGTACTTGCTATTAGTCCATTGCAAGAAGTGGGATTAGGTTATGTGAAATTGGGACAGAGCAGTAGCACTTTAAGTGGTGGAGAAGCACAGAGAGTAAAACTAGCTAGCTTTTTAGGCAAGGGCAAAGCAAGTAGTAAAATGTTATTCATATTTGATGAACCTACTACCGGATTACATTTCCATGATATTCATAAATTATTAAAAGCTTTTAATGCTTTAATTGATCAAGGACATTCTTTAATAGTTG
>CAINFN010000103.1 GCA_903848125.1 uncultured Bacteroidota bacterium | reverse complement strand
TCCACAAACTGTCGCTCTAACCTACTGAGCTACGCCCTCCATATAGGGCGGCAAAAATACGTTAATTAGGGAATCTAAGAAATAAGTTTTGCTAGTTTTTATAAATTTGTCATAAAAATCCCGCTTTATTTCAATTCTGGCCCTATCCTAACCAATTTGCACTATTTTTGAAAACTTCATGCACAGATTTATGACATATGTAAAACAAAATAAGTGGAAAGCATTTGCCACTATCATCTTAGTAGGTGGTTTATTTTTCGCCTTTAATACTTTTAAAACAGGGGTGCAAGAAACGCCAGAAAGTAGACACCGTAAATTATTGTCCACTATTGGTCACTTATTAGAGTCTGAGCACTATAGCCCTAGAAAAATTGATGATGTATTTTCAAAAGATGTTTTTGATGCTTATTTAAAAGCATTAGATCCTGAAAAAAATATTTTACTACAAGCTGATGTTGATTCTCTAAAAATATTTGCTACTACCATTGATGATGAAATTCATGGTAGCCCTATTTTATTTGAACCAGCAGCGGATGCGATTTATGAAAAAAGGGCCTTAGAAGCGAAAAAGATTTTTGAAGATATCATACAGAAATCTTTTAATTATAGTGAAGATGATTCTATAAGATTAGAAACAGATAGTATTCAATATGCTTCTAACTCAAAAGAAAAATATACAAGGTGGAAACAAATTCTAAAGTACAAGGCCTTAGATAGATATGTTAGTTTGATAGAAGACAGAGATAAGCAACAAGCTGCAAAAATGATCAAGGATACAGCTAAAATTAAAGACACGAGTAAAGTGGTTTTTGTATACAAGTCTGATTCTGTTTTAGAAGTAGAAGCGCGCGCTTCGATAAAAAAAACCTATACTAAAAGATTCAGTCTTTTAGAAAAAACATTTGATAAAGAAAAAAGGTTTGAATCGTTTTTAAATACGATTACTGGTTTAATGGATCCACATACAGATTATTTTGCACCGGTAGAAAAAAGATCATTTACAGAACAAATGAGTGGTACTTTTTATGGCATTGGCGCTCAACTGACACAGGATGACAATGGAGTGAAAATTGCTAGCATACAACCTGGTGGCGCCGCTTGGAAGTCGGGTCAATTGGTGATTAATGATGTGATCATTAAAATTGCACAAGGTGCCGAAGAGCCAGTGGATGTATCAGGTTATGAAACAACTGACGCAGTTAAATTAATAAGAGGAAATTTAGGCACTGAAGTAAGACTGACAGTTAGAAAACCAGATGGTACTACTAAAATCGTTTCTTTGATTAGAGAAAAAATTGTGTTGGATGAAGGTTTTGCAAGAAGCGCCATCATTCAAAAAGGGAATGATAAATATGGCTATATTTTACTTCCAGATTTTTATGCCGATTTTGATAGAGCCGACGGCCCTCGTTGTTCCAGAGATGTCGCCAAAGAAGTAGAGAAGTTGAAGGCTGAAAAAGTAAAAGGAATTGTGATAGATGTGAGATACAATGGAGGAGGCTCTTTATACGAAGTCGTGCAAATGGCAGGCTTATTTATTGACAAAGGTCCTATTGTTCAAATTAGAGACAAAGAAGGAAGATCTCAAGTATTAGCCGATGAGACGCCTGGCATTTTATATGATGGTCCATTGGTGGTGATGGTCAATGAATTTAGCGCTTCGGCTAGTGAAATATTTGCAGGCGCAATACAAGATTACAATAGAGGATTGATTGTGGGAAGCACTTCAACTTATGGTAAAGGAACGGTGCAAAGGAATGTGTCTTTCGGTAAGCCATTAGACGCAATGGGCATTCAAACAGAATATGGAGCAGTTAAACTAACTTTTCAAAAGTTTTATAGAGTAACAGGTAGTTCTACGCAAAAAAAAGGTGTGCTATCTGATGTAGTTTTTCCAGATGATTATGAATTATTAAAGTACAGAGAAAAAGACAATCCAGCTGCTTTACAATGGGACGAAATGGAGAAGGCTAAATTTATGCCCTATACCACAAGTCGTGAATTAGCAACCATTGCCGCTGCTGCGAATAAAAAAATCCAAAATGATACAGCGAATATCCGTTTTAAGCAAAATTTACAATGGGTGTCAGCACAGATGGATCGTCCAGTTGCATTAGAGTATCATAAATACATAAAGTATAAGAAAGCATTACAATCTGCCATACAACAAAATGAAAGTATTTTAAAATTGAAAGAACCTATGCAGGTGGTTTCACTTAAAGCTGATTATGATAAATTTTATAACAATCCAGATAAAGTTAAACAGGATAGATATCAAGCATGGCTAAAGATGGTTGCTAAAGATTTACAAATAAGTGAGTCAAGCAAATTATTAAGTCAGTTTACTCATACCACAACAGCTATTGCTAAGAAAGGGTAAAATTATTAAAATACATGAAAGCAGAAGATCTAGCTAAAGTAAAAACTTGGCATGTAATTTATACCAAATCTAAATGGGAAAAAAAGGTGGATGGCCTGCTCATTAAAAATGGTTTTGAAAGTTGGTGCCCAGTTCAAAAAAGAGAAAGACAATGGTCGGATAGAAAAAAAATTATCGAAGAGCCCTTATTCAGATCTTATGTTTTTATAAAAGCAAGTAAAGAAGACTACACCAAAATTTTATCAACAAATGGAGTAGTTAACTTTTTATACTTCTTAAAGAAGCCTGCCATTATTAGAGACAATGAAATTGAAGCCATTAGAAAATACCTAGGGCAATCCAATGCGAGTATTCAAGTGGTGGACATGGCTAATATTCCTTCCAGTACAAAAGTGGAAATTAATCAGGGCTTATTTATGGGACAAAAGGGGGAAGTGGTTAAATCTAGTAAGAAAACGGTTTATGTTCGCTTAGAGAGTATTAATATGATGATGATTGTAGAGTTTAAAGTAGGAGAAGTTTCTCTAGCATAGCTTTGATAGCGTATATTTAAATTAACCATTAAACTAAGTTCCAATCAATAATTTGATTGCTGTAATTAGGGTTAAAAGGGGTACTCACTTTAATATAATTATCTGTATAACCTTCTAACATGCCCTCCCCAATTTCATCTTTGGTATGTTTCACCGATTCAAATAAAACTTTACGGGTGCTTCCACTATTTTGGGCAGTAAAGTATTGTAATTTTTGATAGGATAAATTTCTTGCTATTTTATTTCGCTCTTGCCTAACTGCCATAGGCACTATAGGCTTAATGGTTAAGGCTTTTGTGGCAGCCCTCTCTGAATAAGTGAAAACATGTAAGTAAGCAATGTCTAAAGCATGTATAAAATCCATGCTTTCTTTAAAATAGGCTTCTGTCTCGCCTGGAGAACCCACTATCACATCAACGCCAATGCAAGCATGGGGCATAATTTTTTTAATTAAACTTACTCTGTCCTTGTATAAATCGCAAGCATATCTTCTTTGCATCAATTTTAAAACAGCATCAGATCCGCTTTGTAAGGGGATATGAAAATGTGGCATAAATTTATTGCTTTTTGCCACCCATTCAATAATCTCATTGGTTAACAAATTGGGTTCAATGGAAGAAATGCGATAACGTGGTATATCGGTTTGTTGATCTAATGCTTGTACTAAATCAAAAAAGTTTTCTTCTTTTATTTTTCCACCGTCGTTGCCTTTACCAAAGTCGCCTAAATTAATTCCTGTTAATACAATTTCTTTGACGCCATTTTGGGCTAATTCTTGGGCTTGCTTCACTACATTATCAATACGATCACTTCTACTTTTTCCTCTTGCCATAGGAATCGTGCAAAAAGTACAACTATAGTCACATCCATCCTGCACTTTTAAAAAAGTTCGAGTACGATCATTTACTGAAAAAGAGGCATTAAAACCAGTTACCGTATCAATATCGCAACTACAAATTTTAGTAGGATCTCCTTTGGTTAAGCTGACTAAGTGCTGTACTAAATTAAACTTTTCTGCGGCGCCTAAAACCAAATCAACACCTGGTATCGTAGCAATTTCTGTGGGCTTTAATTGAGCAAAACAACCCGTAATGACAACAAAACTTTCAGGCGCTAATCTTTGAATGCGTCTTACTAATTGTCGACATTCTTTATCGGCATTTTCTGTAACAGAGCAGGTATTGATTACATAAATGTCGGCTTTATCGGTAAAGGCTTTTTTAACAAATCCTTCTTGCTCCAACTGCCTAGAAAGGGTGGAGGTTTCTGAAAAGTTTAATTTACAACCCAACGTATGCAAAGCTACAGAGCGCCTCTTTTCCATAAGGCTGAAAAGATAAGGAGTTATGAAAATAAGCTTTCTTACCATCGGCTACTTATATTTTGAGGCTTTTTTATATCTTGCCCACCATGTCAACCCCGCTCAAAAAACTGCTTCCGGTTATTACCCTTGTTATTTTAGCATTGGCAACGCTTGCAGTAAAAAACTGCCGTGCCCATAACAATCCATCTCCGGGGAATAATACCGTACAAACAAATGAGGCTGCAGCAGTTAAACAACGGGGGCTTAACCGCAATCCATCGCATATCAATTATTCCAAGCATGCCCGATGCCGCATGGGCTGCAGGCATATTGATGAATCGGAAGTACTGGAGCTATTAAAGGATGGCCAGGTGAATTACCGTAAAAGTGATTTGAATGCAGAGGATTGCCGCAAGAAATATGCAATAGAAGGTTATAGCCACGATAACCAGCACCTGCGGATTATTTTTGCACCCTGCCAGGATGAACTGACCGTGGTTACTGTAATTGACCTGGGAACAGAATGGCCCTGCGATTGCGATCCGAAGGGTAACCAGGAATAAAATGAGTACCAATA
>CAINFN010000102.1 GCA_903848125.1 uncultured Bacteroidota bacterium | reverse complement strand
GAAAAATATCTGAATTATCTACTATTGTCAATAAGCTAAAGGTAAATTCAAACTATTATAAAAAATACAGAACTAATTCTTATTCAGACAAAATTTTGATGGCAACTTTAACAGATGGTAGGCTGAATGATAGCATAGAAAACGATTTTAGCAGCGCTGTAGCAGACTTTAGAGCCAAAACCATTTTAGATGGAAAAGGCTTAATTACACATCCTACTGATTTGCCTTGGAAATTATCAGATTGGGAAACTGCAAAAAAATGTTACGACCTTAATAAACCCTTCTTTGAACCACATCAAATAGCAATTACGGAATATTATTTCAAATATGCAGAATTGCTTTCTAACGAAATTAATAAAGCGAAGGGATCAGAAATACGTGTCGAAGAGAGAATTTCAGGAGCGGAATCTTCTACTTTTAATAGTTACTATACTTACAGTAAAGATACTTTTATTAATAATCTTAAGAAGGGTAAAAATGGATACGAACTTGCAAAATCAACAAAAGTCCTTTTTGAAAAATGTGAAGCCCAAAGCAAACAAATCGAATCTTTAAATCAAGAAAATAAAAAAAAGATTCTTTATGTAAAATACAAAGTATTTTTTGACAGCTATTTGAGTAAATATCATAACTATGATAACCTGCCGGAAACTTTGGAAATATTAAGTTCATTGAACGTGTTTTCTGATAAAGTAATTGCATTATATTCAAAGGAAACTGATGATATTGAAAAACAATTGAAAGACGCAGAAACAGCAGACCAGATAAAGAAAATAGTTTTAGGAATATAATTTAGTCGGATATGTGTACACTTAATTTTGATAATTTACTTTGTATTGATGCTGACAGTAGCAATGAGCTTGTCAAGGCAATAAACGATCATGACAATTCTTGGAAACATTTGGCAAAGAATGTCTTTTCAACTATTCCTGAAAATAGAGGCATTTACATTTGGGGAGTAAGAAAAGATAATTTTTTCTGCCCTTGGTATGTGGGCTTAACTAAAAATATTCAGCAGAGAATAAAAGAGCATCTTAATCCGTATGGGGCATATTCGATTTTTGATAATAGAGAGCTATTTGACCTTTCCGCTAACACAAGTGATTTCTACAAATGCATTCAAGAATATAATTGTTACAGATTAAACAACTCAGGTAAAAAAAGAATTGCACTCGATTTGCATAATTTTTTTAATTGTAAACCGGATGGCAACAAGTCGTTGATTTTTTTTCAAAATAAAGACTTTTGGAATTTTAGATATGGATTACACCTCCTTGCCGACCCAAATCAAAGATATTCTCTTAGTAGTGCATTTTTATTAAATTCGTTGGATAAAGTGAAAATTTCGAATACTCGCAATTATATTGCAAACAATTTCTGTGTTGCATATTCGGTAGCCAATGAAGACTGTTGTCCGTTAGATAATTTAGAAGCAGCGGTAAAGCATTTTCTTGTAGCGAACTATAATATCCATACTACATCTAAGTCTGATGGGTATCCGAATTGCGATGTGGCAATAAGCCTTAGCTTTGAAAATAATCCGTGCAATTTGAAACTGTGGGATGGTAAAATCAGCCACATCCTACCTACACAACCGAGTTAATGATCTCAATAAAATCAATGTTTGGGATTTTTACCCCTCCTTATCAATTTCGTCAGTAAAATACTATTTTTGAAAAAAACACACATTTTTATGAAAAAAATCATTGTTCTATCTATTATGGCGATGACCATTCTTGCTACTGCAAATGCTCAGTCAAGTTCTCAGAGAGATAAAAAGCATAGTAAAGAAAGAAAAGGACTACCCCCAAACATGGCGAAACCCGGAGATAAAGAAATGAAAACAGAAAACGGTGTAACGCATTTTGGTTCAGATGTTACAGGTCACACTAAACCAACGCCAAAATCAGGGGTAGATGTGTCAAAAGCATCAAAAGTTGATCCAAGAGTAAAAGAAAATGAACGAAAAAGAGCTGAAATTCAAAAGAAAAAAGCATTGTCTAAAAAAGCCAATCACTAAATATTTACAAAAATCATAAGAGTAACACTTGTTTACCGTTTAAACATAACAAAATAATCAGCCGACTGTAAAAGTTGGCTTTTGGGTGTTGCAAGATTACCGCTATAGCTGCCTTACCGTTTAACGTTTGTACCGTTTAACGTAATAATCTCTATTTGATAACCTTTTTAGCGAACAAAAGGTTTGTTTTAAAGGATTTAATCGAACAAAAGGTTATGGATGTACTTCTACTGAACCATCATCCTTAATAACAGCGGTCATATATTTATGATTTGACTTAGATTTTATATCCCTCCATTCATGCTTGCCATTTCTACTTTGGCTACTATTACACTCGCTATTTCTAATATTTTCGATTCCAGATAAATGGCAGTGGCAGTGTAAAAGCTGTGGTTTTAGGACTACCCTTCGTAGTGGAACAGTTATGGAAAGCAGTAAACTTCCTTATCGGTACTGGTTTGCAGCAATGCATTTCTTAACGGTGAATAAAAAGAGCTTTTCCGCCAAAAGTATCCAGGAGGAATTAGGCCATAAGCGTTATGAACCTATATGGGCTATGTTGCACAAACTCCGGGTTGTGATGGGAGTAAGGGATGCAAAATACCAATTGACTGAATGGATAGAGCTGGACGAAGGTTTTTTTGAAAAAGTGAATGATGCTAAAGAAGCAGAAGATACCGAACCTACCGAAAGCAAGCGTGGCAGAGGTTCAGAGAAGCAGGCAAAAGTATTGGTTGCTGTAGAATCAAACCCTGAAACTGCGGAGGATAAGGACAAAAAGCACAATAAGGGGCGCAAGGCAGGTCATTTGAAAATGATCGTGATGGACGATCTTACTAAAAAGGGTATTAATTACGAGGTAATAAAAGGAGTAGATAAAGATACAGTAGTGGACACAGATGGCTATCCGGGCTATGCAGGCTTGAAAGAGATTGTAAAAGAGCACAAAGTAACCGTTATGGTGAATCCTAAAGAGGCAAGCACGGTATTCCCATGGGTACACACAGCCATCAGCAATGCAAAGCGATTACTATTAGGCGTTTTTCACAGGATAAATGATAAATACCTGCAAAATTATCTCAATGAATATTGTTATCGGTTCAATAGAAGGCACATGAAGGAAGCAATTTTTGATAGACTACTTATAGCCGCTGTTTCATATACAAGCTATGGGTACACAAAGGGATAATCATTATTAGTAAATATTTCCAGTGATTAAATTTCTTGGCTTGAATGGGTTCTTTATACTCCCTTTTGAAATCAGGTTTTGGCGGCTTACTAATGATATTGGGGATTTTCCTTTCTTTAAGTGAGTGAGCCAATTCACCTAACTCTTTAGCAGGCAGCCAATCTTTCATAGACCCATCTTCATTCCATACCATCGTATTTTCATCAATAATCTTAACAAGATCATCAATTGGCAGAGGCCCTAAAGGTATCACAAAGTGGCTTTCTTGATTTGCAAACTATTGCAGCAAAATCAAGAATAGCCCAATTAGGGGTTGCTAAATAACTCAACATTCGCTCATTAGTAAAATGGATGTATAATAGTGCTGTTTTATTAGCCATTG
>CAINFN010000101.1 GCA_903848125.1 uncultured Bacteroidota bacterium | reverse complement strand
TTGCAAAATAATAAGGAAATTGCTAAAGAAATACTGGGTCAATTTTTCATTGACTTTTTCTTAGGATTTTAAGGTAAAAAACGATCAAAATGAACAGAAAATTACGAATGGGTATGGTAGGTGGGGGCAAAGATGCATTTATAGGTGCCATTCATCGTTTAGCAGCAAATATGGATGGATTGATAGAAGTTACTTGTGGTGCATTAAGCATTAATCCAGAAAACGCAGTTGCCTCAGGCGAAGCTTTATTTTTAGCAAAAGATAGAATTTACATTACGTACGAAGAGATGTTTAAGAAGGAGGCGAGCTTGCCTGCAAATGAACGCATGGATTTTGTAACCATCGTGACGCCCAATTTTGCTCATTTTGCTCCCGCCATGATGGCCTTAGATTATGGCTTTCATGTAGTCATTGAAAAGCCAATTACTTTTTCATTGGATGAAGCAAAACAATTAAAGGAAAAATTAGCCGAAACAGGATTAACACTTTGCTTAACACATACTTATTCTGGTTATCCCATGGTAAAGCAAGCAAAGGCAATGGTAAAGGAAGGCCGATTTGGAAAAATAAGAAAGGTATGGGTAGAGTACCCACAAGGTTGGTTAAGTACTTTATCGGAAAAAGAAGGAAATGCACAAGCCGCATGGAGAACTGATCCAAAAAAATCTGGCAAGAGTTCTGTAATGGGAGATATTGGAACGCATGCTGCTCATTTAGCAGAATATATTACAGGTACAAAAATTACGGACGTATGTGCCGAATTAAATACCATGGTAGAAGGTCGTTTATTGGATGACGATGGTGCAGTATTATTAAAATTTGATAACGGTGCAAAGGGTGTTTTAATGGCATCGCAGGTGGCAGCAGGTGAAGAAAATGCATTAAAAATTAGAGTCTACGGAGAAAAGGGAGGTATTGAATGGGCACAACACGAACCAAATACATTACTTGTTAAATGGTTAGATCAACCTACTCAAATTTTTAGAGCTGGTGGCAACTATGGCGCGCATTTATCTAAAGTAGCCATTCATAATTCAAGAACACCGGGTGGACATCCCGAAGGTTATTTAGAAGCATTTGCTAATATCTATCGAAATTTTGCTTTAACGCTTGGATGTAAAATGGATGGGACGGTGCCCACAGCAGAAATGTTAGACTTCCCTGGCATAGAAGATGGCATTAGAGGTATGGCATTTATTGACAATGTAGTCGCTTCTTCTCAGTCCGATAAAAAATGGACTCCCTATGTTATTTAAAATATAATTATGACAACAATAAAAGGACCTGCCATTTTTTTGGCACAATTTATGGGAGACGAAGCCCCTTTCAATACTTTAGAGAGTATATGTAAATGGGCGGCTGGCTTGGGTTTCAAAGGAGTACAAATTCCAAGTTGGGATGCAAGATGCATCGATTTAAAAAAAGCAGCCGAGAGTAAAACTTATGCTGATGAAATCAAAGGCATTGTTGCTAGTACAGGTATGGAAATTACAGAATTGTCTACGCACTTACAAGGACAATTGGTAGCAGTTCATCCTGCTTATGATGCACAATTTGATGGATTTGCCCCTAAAGAAGTACATGGAAATTCAAAAGCCAGAACTGAATGGGCTATTCAACAATTAAAATATGCTGCACTTGCTTCTCAAAATTTAGGATTAAATGCACACGCTACTTTTAGCGGTGCTTTATTATGGCATACCGTATATCCTTGGCCACAGAGGCCTGCAGGCTTGGTTGAAACTGGATTTACTGAATTAGCAAAAAGATGGTTGCCCATATTAAATGAATTTGATAAAGTAGGTGTGGATGTTTGTTATGAAATTCATCCTGGCGAAGATTTACACGATGGTGTCACTTATGAAATGTTTTTAGACAAAGTAAAACAACATCCGCGTGCTTGTTTGTTATATGATCCATCCCACTTTGTTTTACAATGCATGGATTACTTAGGCTATATCGATGCCTTTCATGATAGAATTAAAATGTTTCATGTTAAAGATGCTGAATTTAATCCCACTGCAAAACAAGGAGTTTATGGCGGTTATCAAAATTGGATCGACCGAGCAGGCCGATTTAGATCATTAGGAGATGGGCAGGTAGATTTTAAAAGCATATTTAGCAAATTAGCTGCTTATGATTTTAAGGGTTGGGCGGTGATGGAATGGGAGTGTGCTATTAAACATCCCGAAGTAGGTGCGGCAGAAGGAGCAAAGTTTATTCAAAATAATATTATTAAAGTAACCGAAAAAGCATTTGATGATTTTGCCAATACC
>CAINFN010000100.1 GCA_903848125.1 uncultured Bacteroidota bacterium | reverse complement strand
AAACCCCACTGGGTCACTCACACCTTTCCCATTGTACGTGTAGGCGAAATGGTCCAAAAAGTCACGAAATTCACCGGGCATAAAGATCAAGGCCAGTTGCGGAGACTTGGCGTTTAAGTTGCGTTCACAGTCTTCCATAAAATTGAGCAAGGTCGTGTCGACCGCTTGCTGGTACCTGTTTGATGGTGCACGAGAAAGTATGAAAAATAAATATATATTTTTAAAAAAAAGAAAATAATATGCATAAAAAAGGCCCCCGAATTTCGGAGGCCTTTTTTTATATTAATCAGTGTTGATTATTTTTTCTTTTCGGTGCGACCTAATGGTTTGGTTCTTGAGAAATCAACCAATACAGGAGCTGCTACAAATATAGAAGAGTAGGTACCAGTGATTACCCCAATTAACATGGCGAAAGCAAAACCTCTTGTTACTTCACCACCAAAGATGAATAAGATTAAGATGGTTAAGAACACAGTTAATGAAGTCATAATGGTACGACTCAATGTTTGGTTAATGGCTTTATTAATGATAGAAGCATTATCTGCACCTTTCATAATTTGGCTATCCTCACGAATACGGTCATATACAATTACGGTATCGTTCATTGAGAATCCAATTACAGTTAATACCGCAGCAATAAAATGCTGGTCAATTTCTAATGGGAAAGGAACCACTTTTCTTAAGAAGCTAAATACAATCAAGGTTACCAACACATCATGTAATAAGGAGAAAATAGTACCTAAAGAATATCTCCAGTCGCGGAAACGAATAAAGATATACAAGCAAATAGCAATTAAAGCAAATATGGTTGCTTTGGTAGCACCTGCTTTTAAATCTTCAGAAATGGTTGGCAATACAGTTTGAGAACCTTGTTTGTATTGAGTTTCAAATTCTTTATAAGTTGTACCTGCTGGTATTTGCTTGCTTAATCCTTTGAATAATAAACCTTCTACTTCTTGATCAATATTATTTCCTTGCTCTTTAATTTTATAAGAAGTAGTGATATTAATTTGATTTTTTGTGTCAATGGTTTTAATAATTGGTGCTTCACCAAATACTTTTTTCAAATCATCTCTAACTGACTCAATGTTTACTGCGTTTTTAAATTTAACAGTATAGCTTCTTCCTCCAGCAAATTCAACACCTTGATCAAATCCGTTAAAGAAACTAGCAATACCCATTATCAATACTACCGCTGACAACATATAAGCGTACTTTCTAAATTCAATGAATTTGTAAGCAGCGTGTTGGAAAATACCTCTTGAAATTTTTGTGAAATATTCAAAGTGTCTGTTCTTACTGGTATAGATATCTGTAATTAAACGAGAAACTAAAATTCCACAGAACAATGATAATAAGATACCAATGATTTGTGTGGTAGCGAAACCTAGTACAGGACCTAATCCAAAATAAGCTAAGATACAAGCTGTTAAAAGGGTAGTAACGTGTGCATCCAATACAGGAGACATAGAACGTTTGTAACCATCTGTTACAGCCAATTGATAACTTTTTCCTTTGGTTAATTCCTCTTTGATACGCTCAAAAATAATTACGTTGGTATCTACCGCCATACCAATGGTCAATACCAAACCGGCAATACCTGGAGCAGTTAATGTAAATCCAAGTGCACTTAAAATACCTATTGTGAAAAGTAAGTTTAATATTAATGCAATGTTAGCAACCCAACCACCAGTGTTAAAGTATAATAACATTAAGGAGAAGATAACTAAGAATGCAATACCAAATGCCATCGCACCACCTTGAATAGAAGCTTTACCTAAAGTTGGACCTACTTGTTGTTCTTGAACAATTTTAGCAGGAGCAGGTAATTTACCACTCTCCAAAATTTCTGCTAAATCCTGTGCAGTTTTTAAAGAATAGTTTCCAGATATTTGAGAGTTACCAGTAGTAATTGCATCGTTTACATTTGGCGCTGAGTAAACAATGTTGTCTAAAACGATTGCAATAGGCTTGCCAATATTTTTTGCAGTCATTTTTGCCCAAATAGTTGTACCCGCTTTATCCATATTCATTTTGATAGCAACGCGACCTCTTTCATCAAAGTCTTGTGCAGCATTGGCTACATGGTCACCTTCTAATTCAGCTTGTCCATTTTCTAATGTTTTTATTGCATAAACAGGAACTACATCTTTCGTTTTTGCATCTTCTGATTCCATCTTGCCATACATGAAAACTAAATTAGAAGGGAATTTTGATTTCACTTCTGCCATAGCTAAATAAGTATTTAATTTTCCAGTATCTTTTTTCAAGATGTAGCCAATTTCAGCAGGGAATATATTTTGTCCATTCTTACCTTGGTAAGGTTGAGTAAACTGTACCGTTCTTAATAATGGATTTTTGTTAGGATTTAATTTAGAAGTATCAGCTTTAGCTGTTGAATTAGAATCTTTGATTCCATTTAAACTTGCTTCAATCGCTTTATCAGCAGCGACGATTCCATTTTGGAAATCTTTATTTTCAAAAGTATATACTTCAAAAAATTGCAAGTTAGCGGTAGATTGTAAATAAGAACGAACACGTTCTTTATCTGTTACACCAGCTAATTCAATATTGATAATGCCTTTAGTAGCATCTGGATTGATGTTGGGAGAAGCTAAACCAAAACCATCAATACGTGTTCTTAAAATTCGGTAGGTATTGTTAAAGGCTTGAGTAGCTTGTTCTTTTAAATAGTTAGCCACCAATTCATCAGAAGCATC
The DNA here is from genome assembly GCA_903848125.1 of uncultured Bacteroidota bacterium. Taxonomy (GTDB): domain Bacteria; phylum Bacteroidota; class Bacteroidia; order Chitinophagales; family Chitinophagaceae; genus Sediminibacterium. Next base: position 578 of record CAINFN010000100.1, on the reverse strand, counting down.
AAATTTTAATTTACCATTGCTGCGTGTAGCAAACAAAGGGGCCAATTTACCAGCAGGATTTAAGCTGCTGTATTCTTCTCTAAAAATAGAGATAAGGTCGGCTTTGCTATTTGCTTTTTTAGCTACTGCATTTTTTAAAGCAGTGTTGAAAGTTGGATCTTTAGTGTAGTTGGCTAATGATTTTATTAAACCATCCAAGCCTACTTCCATGGTAACGCTCATACCGCCTTGTAAATCAAGGCCTAACATTAATTCTCTTTCTTTTGCAGTACCATAAGTTACCATACCAAAGGCTAATTTGGTGTCTTTGGTGCTATCTAATAATCTTTTATAATATACTTTTTGGATATCACTTAGGCTATCGTTGTATAATAATTGTTCTTCTTTGTTAGCAGGGTATACTTGCTCAGCTTTTGGGAACTTTTTGATCCAAGTATTGGCCTTGGCTTCCATTGCTTTTTCATGGTTTCTTACAAACAATGTAAATGACAATTGATAAAGACAAATTAAAATAAGCGCAAATGTAAAAAAGCGCACTAATCCTTTGAGTTGCATAATAGTGTGGTTAACTGATTTTT
>CAINFN010000099.1 GCA_903848125.1 uncultured Bacteroidota bacterium | reverse complement strand
GTGCAAGTTTCGCCTCTGCTGAAATTACAGCAGACAGTGTGGAAGATTTACCTGCTGTTCAAGTAGGTGATCCATTTCAAGAGAAAAAATTATTAGAAGCTTGTTTAGAAGTTATAGAAACAGGGGGTGTAGTAGGTATGCAAGATATGGGCGCTGCAGGAATTATTTGTTCCACTGCAGAGATGAGTGCAAAAGGACAAGTGGGTATGCGCATTGACTTAGATAAAGTTCCAACGCGTCAACAAAACATGAAAGCTTGGGAATTGTTATTAAGTGAAAGTCAAGAAAGAATGTTGATGGTAGTGGAGAAAGGAAAAGAAGCACAAGTATTAGCAGTTTTTGAAAAATGGGATTTGTCTTGTAGCAATATTGGTGAAGTAACTTCTGATGGATTATTAAACTTTTATATGCACGGCGAATTAGAAGCTTCTTTACCTGCTTATGAATTAGTCTTAGGTGGTGGTGCACCTCAATATACTAGAGAATATAAGGAACCAACTTATTTAGCAAAAGTGAATGCTTTTGATTTGCATTCTGTTTCTGATGTGACCAACTTACAAGAGACCGTAAAGCAAATGGTGCAAATTCCAAACATTGCATCAAAGCGTTGGATATATACTCAATATGATAGCATGGTGGGTGCAGCCAATGCAAGTACCAATGCGCCTAGTGATGCCTCTATTGTAATCGCAAAAGGAACGGGCAAGGCATTGGCCATGACGGTTGATTGTAATAGTAAATATGTTTATGCAAATCCTTATCAAGGTGCCATGATTGCCGTAGCAGAAGCAGCAAGAAATATTGTTTGTTCTGGTGGCGAGCCAATTGGTGTGACCAACTGTTTGAATTTTGGCAATCCTTATGATCCTGAAGTATATTATCAATTTGTAAAATCAGTAGAAGGGATGGGTGCGGCTTGTAGAAAATTTAATACACCCGTTACTGGAGGTAATGTAAGTTTCTACAATCAAAATCCAGATGGTCCTGTATTTCCAACCCCAACCATTGGTATGGTGGGTATTATAGAAGACATGAAACATCGTATGACTTTAGATTTTAAAACTGCAGGGGATGTAATTGTTTTATTAGGGACACAAAGAAATGATATTGGATCTTCAGAATATCTAAATAAAATAAAAGGAGTGGCGCATTCCCAAGCGCCTCATTTTGATTTAGAAGAAGAGTTTGCATTACATCAATTGGTGACAAGTTTAATTAAAGAAAATAAAATAAAAAGTGCACATGATATTAGTGAAGGTGGATTAATCATCACATTATTGGAATCTGCATTTGTAAACAATAAAGGTTTTGAGGTTAGTTCCAATGATGCTGCTTTAAGAACGGATGCATTTTGGTTAGGTGAAGCACAAAGTAGAGTAGTTGTTTCAACTGATGCTGCTTCAGTTGCTGCTATCGAAGTATTGGCTAACCAGTTGGGTATTGCCATTTCTATTATTGGAAAAGTGACAGATGGCACCATTCAAGTGAATAATGAAAAATGGGATGCCATTGCTAGCTGGAAAAATAGTTATGATACTGCCATAGAAAAAAAATTAGCTTAGTGAATCATGTCTAAACAACCTACCATAGTCGTTACGGGTACTGCTGGATTTATTGGTTCGGTAGTGGTTCAATTTTTAAATGAAAATGGCTTTACTAATTTACTATTGGTGGATGATTTTGGCGTAGAAGGGAAAAGAAAAAATTGGGAACAAAAAACATATACTAAAGTTATAGAGCGACAAGCTTTTTTAGCTCAATTGTTGAGTGATGATTATGAAATAGACTTCATTATTCATTTAGGCGCTAGAACCGATACGACTGAATTTAATTATGCTATTCACGAAGAGTTGAATGTGGAATACTCAAAAGCAATTTGGCATTATGCTACCCTAAAACAAATTCCATTGATTTATGCTTCCTCTGCTGCTACCTATGGTGCAGGAGAGCATGGGTATGAAGATAGTCATGAGGTGTTGGATCAATTGACACCATTGAATCCATATGGGGTGAGTAAAAATGAATTTGATAAATGGGCGATTGCGCAAAGCGAGCAGCCTCCATTGTGGACTGGCTTGAAGTTCTTTAATGTCTATGGTCCTAACGAAGGACATAAAGCCAGAATGGCAAGTGTTATTTTTCATGCTTTTAATCAGATTAAAGAAACAGGAGTAGTCAAGCTATTTAAAAGTCACCGATCTGATTTTAAAGATGGAGAACAGTTGCGTGACTTTATTTATGTGAAAGATGTGGCGCGTGTTATTTTTTGGATGATGCAACAAATGATGGCCTCTACATGGAATTCGACGCAGAATGGATTATATAATTTAGGCACTGGAAAAGCTAGATCCTTCTATGACTTAGCTGCCAATACATTTATTGCGCAAGGCCTCACGCCTAATATTGAATTTATAGATATGCCTTTGGATATTAGAGATAAGTACCAATACTTTACCGAAGCCAAAATGAGCAAATTAATGGCTGCTGGGTACGATCAACCCTTTTCAAGTTTAGAAGAAGGCGTAAAAGATTATGTAGCCAATTATCTTGTAAAAAATCAATTGTATTAGCTTAAATACTTCTATGAAGCCGACTCTGTTGTAACGCAGAGCCATAAGGATTTTATAAGTAATTAACTTATAAATAAAAAGCACTGTAAAATAGTTCCATGAAGCCGACATCGGTTCGTTCCGCGGAGGCGAATGGAAGCTATTTTACAGTGCACTAATATTTTCTCTAAATAATATTAGTGTGCTTTCAAAAACGCAATGGCTTTAGCATAAGCATCTTCTTTAGCGGCAGCATTATAAGTTGGGTTGCTTGGATTGGCAAAACCATGACCTGCTTCATATCTATTTACAGCAAAGTTCTTTCCTGCTTCTTTCATATTTTTTTCAAAATCATTCACCATAGTTGGAGAAGGGCTTTGATCTAAGTTGCCAAAAAATCCAATCACATCACATTGAATAGATTTTAATTTATCCATATTGGTTTCAGGTCTACCATAATACATTACGGTTCCTTTTGCTTGTGGCCCTGCTAAAATAGCTGTTTGTAAACTCCACATACCACCAAAGCACCATCCCACACTATATATAGATGCATTGCTTCCTGCATATTTAATAGCGCCTTGTAAAATGGCTGTCATTCTACCCATATCGGCACCGCGCATTAATTTCATGGCACTGTCGGGGGTTGCAGCTACTTTGCCATCATACATATCTACTGCAATTACATTGACATTACCTAAATCAGCATAGTATTTATCAGACTCCATTTTTACATTGTCATTCAAACCCCACCATTCTTGAATCACAATTAAAAACTTGTTGGTTTTCTTTCTGGCAGCAATAAAATAGGCGTTGGCTTTTTTTCCATCGGCAGCATCAAACTGAATCATGTTGCCCATTAAATTTTCAGGATTTGCCACTAAAGGAATAGGGTGCATCGCAGCAAAAGCGGGGGTACCTGCCTCTAATTTGTAAGCTTGCTGAGTTTCCATATTCAAACACTCAATCACTTCCGCTTTTTCTACGGTTGGGTGTTGGGTTTTGGTCCAATTCCAGCTGATTAAACTAGCTGTCAAAAGGACGCTAAAAAGGACATAAATGGCTTTTTTCATTGATTTTTATTTATTTTAATTGAAGATGTTCACTTTTATATAACAGTTATAAACATTTTTTGTTGAGTCC
>CAINFN010000098.1 GCA_903848125.1 uncultured Bacteroidota bacterium | reverse complement strand
CTACTTCTAAGCCAATAGAAGTAAGGATGGTGGACAATTGCTCAGGAGTAAGCTTTTGAGGTAAATAAGTATTCAGCCAGCGATAACTAATCGTCATATAGGATCTTTATGGTATGGCTTCAAAAATACAAATTTTTAAGTGCTTTTGAGTAAAAAATCGAGGTGAATAACTGTAAATACTAGGTGCAAAACTGGTGAACAACCCTTCTATTTTGTGAATTACCTACCTAGGAACCCTGTGCAAAAGCCCATTGCAAAACTAAATTTCATGAAGTCCTAATTTGGGTTGATTTTCGCAGTAAGAAAATTGCTGATTCATTATGGCCCTTCCTAGTATAAATACCAATAGAACAAAAAAGAAAAGTACTTCAGTGGATATTAGCTCCATGATGTATGGAAAAATTCCACCGCAAGCTAGAGAATTGGAAGAAGCCGTTTTAGGCGCCATATTATTAGACAAAAGCGCCTTTGATACAGTTACTGAAATTTTAAAGCCAGAATGTTTTTATGTAGAAGCACATCAAATGATTTTTGATGCGATGCAGGGGTTACAACAAAAAAATATGCCTATTGATATGCTCACCATGGTGGAAGAATTAAAAACACGAGAGCAACTGGATATGATTGGTGGTGCTTATTATATTTCAAAATTGACCAATGTGGTGGTATCGACAGCAAATATTGAAGCACATGGAAGAATTGTTTTACAAAAATTTATTCAAAGAGAATTAATAAGAATTAGTGGCGAAGTAATTGCGAACGCTTACGAGGATAGCACTGATGTATTTGATTTATTAGATGATAGCGAAACTAAAATGTTCAATATCACGAATAATTACTTGAAGAAAAATTTCGTGGATATTGGTGATGCATTAGCACATGCAGTAACTAGAATTGACTTATTAAGAACACAAAAAGATGAGATTTCGGGTGTGCCAAGTGGATTTACCTCACTTGATAGAATTACTTACGGATGGCAGCCTACCGACTTAATCATATTAGCAGCAAGGCCTTCGGTAGGTAAAACAGCATTTGCATTAAACCTAGCACGCAATGCTGCTTTGCATCCAACTAAACCACAAGCAGTGGGCTTTTTTAGTTTGGAGATGAGTGCCTCTCAATTGGTGCAACGTATTTTAAGTGCAGAGAGTGAAATTAAAATGGAAAAAATTTCAAGAGGTAAATTAGAAGACTACGAATACCAACAACTACATAGCAAGGGGATTAAAAAATTAGAACAAGCACCTATTTATATTGATGATACCGCTGCGTTAAATATTTTTGAATTCAGGGCCAAAGCCAGAAGATTGGTGAACAAACATCATGTTAAAATAATTATTATTGACTATTTGCAATTGATGAGCGGATCGGGAGATAGAAATTCAAATCGTGAGCAAGAAATTAGTAATATTTCAAGAAGTTTAAAAGCGTTGGCCAAGGAATTAAATATACCCATCATTGCATTGTCTCAATTAAGTCGTGCGGTGGAAACCAGAAAAGAAAGCAAGATGCCACAGTTGAGTGATTTGCGTGAATCGGGTGCCATTGAACAAGATGCCGACATGGTGATGTTTATTTATCGTCCAGAATATTATGAAGTGATGAGCAATGAAATGGGCGAAAGCACACAGGGTGAAACACATATTAGAATTGCGAAGCATAGAAATGGTCGATTAGATTTAATTAAACTAAGAGCAAATCTAGATATTCAAAGATTTGAAGAATGGGAAGGCGATAGTGGCATTCCTGGACTGGGCAGTAATTACAAACCCATTCAAACTGGCACCAACAATAGCGGTGGTGCTGATGGGGGGCGCTTTTTTATACAAGGTAGCAAAATGAATGGCGGAGAATTTGACGAAGGGATTAATGACGATCAGCCTTTTTAAAATCTTTTAACATGTCTGTTCCTTATTTTTACGAACCTAATTTAATCTCGGGTAATACCAGTTTTACTTTAAATGAAGTAAGTAGCAAACATTGCATTCAAGTTTTAAGAATGCAACAAAATGATCGATTGGATATCACCAATGGAAAAGGTTTTTTATTTGAAGCCACCATCTCCGCGGCACATAAAAAAAATACGGTGGTTACTATTTTAACTGAAAAGCAAGTAATGCGATCGGCACAAAGCTTAAGCTTAGGTATTGCCTTGTTAAAAAATGTAACCCGACTAGAGTGGCTCATTGAAAAAGCAACAGAAATGGGCGTGCAAAACATTATTCCAATGATATGTGAGCGAACCATTTTTGAAAAATTTAAACTGGACCGAATGCAAAATATTGTTCAGTCAGCAATGATTCAAAGTCAACAAACTTGGTTGCCACAATTAGCTCATCCAATTAAATTCAAGGAAGTCATCGCCCAGCAAAAAAATGCACAAAAATTAATTGCGCATTGCGAACCAGGCAAAAAAATAGATATTAAAAAAGTGGATGCAGGTGTGGATTGTCTTTTATTAATTGGTCCTGAAGGCGATTTTAGTCCAGTAGAAATTGAATTGGCCCTTCAAAATGATTACCAAGCCCTCCACTTAGGCCCTACTCGACTTAGAACAGAAACAGCTGGCTTATTTGCGTTAAGTGTATTAAAAAAATTCTAATTTAAAGCAATGAAAATTGTTGAAGTAAACTCTTCGGTATTAGCAAATGCTTTTTTAGAAATCAATGCCCAACTAAACAAGGGCAACCCAAATTATATTAGACCCTTGAACAAAGAGGTGGAAGCCGTTTTTGATCAAAACAAAAATAAACTATTCCAACAAGGCAATGCCAAAAGATGGTTGGTGCAAAATGAGCAAGGTGAAACCCTGGGTAGAATTGCCGCTTTTTATTATACTAGTTATCAAAACAAGGGTACCGAATATCCGGTAGGTTGTGTAGGATTTTTTGATTGTATAAACGATTTCAATGTAGCCAAATTACTTTTTGATACAGCCAAAAATTGGCTTTCAGAAAATGGGATGCAAGCCATGGATGGACCCATTAATTTTGGTGACAGAGACAAATGGTGGGGATTGATGGTGAAAGGATTTGAACAGGAGCCGATGTATGGCATGTCATTTAATCCTCCTTATTATGAAGCACTGCTTTCACAATATGGTTTTGAAAATTTTTACAACCAATACTATTACAAGCTAAATATACAAGACGGCCTACCCCCAAAATTCGAAGAGCGCTATAATAAGTTTAAAGCAAAACCTGATTACAAAGCCCTACACTTAGATAAAAAGAACTTACCAAAATTCGCACAAGACTTTGTCACCATCTACAATGCAGCTTGGGCGCAACATGGAGAAGCCAAAGCCATCACCTATGATCAAATCATTCAACTTTTTAAATCATTGAAAGCAGTGATGGATGAAAAAGTAATTTGGTTTGCTTATTACAAAGAGGAGCCTATTGCCATGTTTATTAATATACCCGATGTAAACCAGTATTTTAAATATTTCAATGGCCAACTTGGACTTTGGCAAAAATTACATTTGTTATGGATGAAGTGGAATAAAACCAATTCAAAATTAACCGGCTTAGCCTTTGGCGTGGTGCCCAAATACCAAGCCTTAGGGGTAGACAGTTTTTTGATTTATGCCTGTGATTTATGGCTTCACGAATCCAATATTTACAAAGAATATGAAATGGGTTGGGCGGCAGACTGGAATCCTAAGATGGTGAATATTTATAAAAGTTTAGGAGGTGTGCCTAGCAGGCAGATGGTTACTTACAGACATATTTTTGATACGATTACCACTCCTTTTGAGCGACACCCAATGATGGATTATAGCGTAAAATAGCAGGTTGAATTGCTTATTTATAAATAGGGGATAAGATTTAATTAGTGAAGGTTTACTTTTGATTTTGAATGTGTATATTGCGCGTCAAGTATGGAAAATTTTGTTGTTTCAGCCAGAAAATATAGGCCCCAAAACTTTAATACAGTGGTGGGACAGTCGCATATTACCACGACCTTAAAAAATGCCATTTTAAATAATCATTTAGCGCACGCTTTTTTGTTTTGTGGTCCTAGAGGAGTGGGAAAAACAACCTGTGCTAGAATTCTTGCGAAAACAATTAATTGCACCAACATTACTAAGGAAGGAGAAGCCTGTAATACTTGTGAAAGTTGTGTTTCTTTTGAAAAAGGTGGTAGTTTAAATATTCATGAACTAGACGCTGCCAGCAATAATTCGGTAGACGATATCAGAACCTTAGTAGAACAGGTTCGATTTGCCCCACAAGCTGGTAAATACAAAGTATATATAGTAGATGAGGTACACATGTTAAGCACCAGTGCCTTTAATGCTTTCTTAAAAACATTAGAAGAACCACCACCCTATGCTATTTTTATTTTAGCGACTACCGAAAAGCATAAAATATTACCTACTATTTTAAGTAGGTGCCAGATTTTTGATTTTAGACGTATCACTAACAATGATACTGTACTTCATTTAGAAGAAATTATAGGCAAAGAACATATTAAAGCCGAAAAAAATGCATTGCAATTAATCGCCCAAAAAAGCGAAGGTTGCATGCGAGATGCATTAAGTATTTTGGATAAGATTGTAAGTTTTTCAAACGGTGAACTAACCTATGCCAATACCTTAGAGCATTTAAATATTTTAGACGAGGCTTACTTTTTTAAATTGCTTGATTACTTAGTCAAGCAGGATTTAACCAGCGCGATGCTACTGTATGACGAAATCAATCAAAAAGGATTTGAAGGGGATATGGTTTTATACGGATTGGCCAGCTTTATAAGAAACCTATTAGTATGCAAGGACCCGGCAAGTGCTAAATTATTAGAATCTATTGAAGGATGGAGAGAACAATATATTAGTGTTTCAAAAGAAATAAGCACACCTTATTTAGTAAGTACTTTAAACTTATTGAATGAGGCCGAGATTCAATTTAAAATGGCACGAAATAAAAGATTACATGTCGAAATGGCGATTATAAAACTTAATTTTTTACAACAAGCTATTGAATTAAGCATGGAGGACAACCAACTAGTAAAAAAAAACTAATTGATAGTCACTACCCCATCCGAGTTAAAAAAATAGTTCCATTAAGCAATATAGTAGTTAACCAAGAAGCTAAGTTGGTTATTGAATCGGCACCAGCAGTAAAAAATAAGACCAAAGAACCTCTTGTCCATACCATTGAGCCTCCTCAAGTGCCAATAGAGGTGCCAACAGCAAACCGAATAGCGTCATCAGTAGCTCAACCTAGTTCCAACGACGGCAATAAGAAAAACCTTCTGGCTGTTTTGCAAAAAAAATATGGCGAAAAGTATGAAATTGAAGAAGTCATAGAATCCCTTCCACTGAGTATGGAACCTTTGAGAAAATGCTGGGATGAATACACCCAATATTTAGAAAAAGCATTAAAGCATTCTGCTGCTGGCACTTTTAAATTTGCTGTGCTTTCCATTGAAGATGAAACACATTTCACCATAACAGTACCCGCCTTAACTGCACAAAAATTTGTGGAACAAGAGCGCATGAATTTGTTGGAAAAAGTTTGGGAAAGTTTTCACAATCGCGCCATTCAATTTAATATACTAGTTGCAGCGGGTGAGAAAGAAGATGTGCCCTTGCATTTAAGTTTAAATAGCAAACAAAAGTATGAGCGCATGGCTACTCAATATCCATTAATTGCCGAGTTAAAAACAAAACTAAACTTAGAAGTTTATTTCTAAAGCTTAGCCTTTTTGTATCCCTTCACTTTTAGATACTGAAATATTTTTTGGCGATGATCTCCTTGAATAATGATTTCCCCATCTTTAACCGAGCCCCCTGTACCGCAATGATTTTTCAAGGCCTTTCCTAAAGTATTCATTGCTTCTTCTGTACCAACAAATCCCAAAACAATGGTCACCGTTTTGCCAGCACGCTGTTTGGTTTCTAAAAGTATTTTAAGTGGTTGCTCTTCTGCCGATAAAGTTGCTACTTCATTTAACTCAATGGGTGGCAGGTAATTTGGATCGGTACTATAAACTAATGGAGAACTACTCTTATTGATTTTTTTACTCATTGTTTTTTAAAAATTAGTATAAAAGATATCATTAAAAAATATAGAACTAACTAACTCTAACACTCACTATGCGCAGTCCTTTTTTAGTTTCTTGCAAAAGAAGGGTGAGGTTGTATTTACTTAACCCAGCTAAAAGCTTACCAGTAATATAAACAGTATTGCCTACTGTTCGTTCAGCATTTTTTCAAAACCAACTATACTCTTATTGTTAAAAAAAGATTGGAGTTGTTGATTGGCTTCTTGAGGACTGCTTAACTTTTGATTACTTTGTTCTAAAATAGTCAGTTCTACTTCTGTATTCCAAAAAACAAGGAGATTCGAGAAATTGGCTGTTTGCAAATTTTGGGCAATTAGTTCGGTCTCTTTTTGTGCAAATAGAGATGTATTTGAAATGAATAAAGTCAGGATCAAGATTATTTTGCGAATAGTGCTCATTTTTTAAGTATTATAACAGCTTAAAGTTTGTAGTCTGCTTAGTATTTTGAAACTTTGTAGTACCAAATAATAATAAACAAAGTTACAGCTAAAATTAGGTAAGAAAATGTCAAAAAAAGTAATATTAGTCATCATGGATGGTTGGGGCCTTGGATTGGTTCCTATGGCGGATGCTATTCAACAAGCCAATGTTCCATTTGTGCATAGTTTGTATAAGCAATATCCTAATTCAACATTGGTAACTTGTGGCGAAGCGGTGGGTTTACCTGATGGCCAAATGGGCAATAGTGAAGTAGGTCATCTAAATATTGGGGCAGGTCGAATTGTTTATCAAGAACTACAAAGAATCAATGTAGCCATTAAAGACGGAGAGTTGGCCAGCAACAAAACCTTATTAGCAAGTATACAATATGCAAAGGAAAATAATAAGCCGCTGCATTTATTAGGTTTAGTAAGTGATGGAGGAGTGCATGCACACACGAGTCATTTAAAAGCACTTTGTGCTATCTGTAAAAAAGAAGGTTTAACCAAAGTATTCATCCATGCTTTCACTGATGGAAGAGACACCGATCCAAAAAGCGGTTTAGGTTTTATTGAAAACATAGAAAAATATTTAGCTGATTCAGTTGGAAAAATAGCAACTGTTAGCGGTAGATATTATGCCATGGACAGAGATAAAAGATGGGAAAGGGTAAAGTTCGCATATGATGCATTAGTCAAAGGCATTGGACCCACTGCAATTACTGCCACTAGTGCAATTTCGGAAAACTACAACAATGGGATCACTGATGAATTTATTAAACCCACGATCATTGTTGAAAATGACAAACCAATAGCAACCATTCAAGAAGGAGATGCCGTATTGTGTTTTAATTTTAGAACTGATAGATGTAGGGAAATAACCGAAGTGCTCACTCAAAAAGATTTTCCTGAATTCGAGTTGAAAAAATTGAATGTACATTATACAACCATGACCAAGTATGATGAAACATTTAAAAATGTACATGTGATTTTTGAAAATGATAACCTAGTAAATACAATAGGTGATGTGCTCGCTCAAAATAATAAAAAACAAATTCGAATTGCTGAAACTGAAAAATACCCCCATGTCACTTTCTTTTTTAGCGGAGGAAGAGAACAAAACTTTGTTGGAGAAACCAGAATCATGGCAGCCTCTCCAAAAGTAGCCACCTATGATTTACAACCAGAAATGAGCGCCAAAGAATTAACAGATAAGCTATTGCCTGAAATCAATGCCGGAAATCCCGATTTTATATGTTTGAATTTTGCAAATGCGGACATGGTAGGACATACTGGCGTTTTTAGTGCCGTAGTAAAAGCAGTTGAAACAGTGGATGCCTGTGTTGAAAAAGTAGTCACTGCAGGTTTGCAAAATGGTTATACCATTTTTCTAACTGCCGACCATGGAAATGCCGATTTTATGATCAATGAAGATGGCAGCCCCAATACAGCACATACTACAAATTTAGTTCCGTTTTTTATCATTGATAAAGAGTGGAATGGCCCTATTAAGGCTGGAAAATTAGGCGACTTGGCCCCTACTATATTAACTATGATGGGACTTCCTATTCCTAAAGAAATGAGTGGGAATGTGTTAATTTAAAAAATAATAACTACCTTAATATACCTTTGTTTTTAATCTAGATTACACAAAGAATTGCTTACAGGCTGTAATAAAAATATAAAATAGAAAATTATGATAAAGAAAATTTTAGTTGGGCTGCTGCTTGTTTTAATAGTGATGCAGTTTATACGTCCGGAAAAAAACTTGTCTGGCAATACCACCAAAGATATTACCACTAAATATCCCATGCCAGATAGTGTAAAATTAGTTTTTGATAAGGCTTGCGCCGATTGCCATACCAATAAAACCAATTATCCATGGTATACCGCCATTGAACCCATTGGTTATTGGACAGCAAACCATGTGAAAGATGGTAAAAAACATTTTAATCTAAATGAATTTGCTGGTTATAGAATTGGCAAGCAAAATAAAAAATTAGAAGAATGTATTGAACAAATAAAAGAGGGTGAAATGCCTTTACCTTCCTATACTTTAATTCACAAAGAAGCTAATTTAACAGAGGCAGAAAAAGCATTGATTTCAGATTGGTGTCAAAATATAGTAGATACCATTAAAGCAACTTATCCAGATGATAGCCTTAAATTAAAAAAACCTGTTAAACAAGAAGGTGCCCCTAAATAAGTCTTCCCTACTCCATGAAAATAGTTAAAGCAACTTATTTAATTTCTAGTCCAAGTTTTGATCAATGCCCCGCTTTAAAAGCCCCAGAATATGCTTTTATTGGGCGAAGCAATGTAGGCAAATCATCTATTATCAATGCCTTGTGCGGACAAAAAAATCTGGCTAAAACCTCTGGCACCCCAGGTAAAACCCAACTGATCAATCATTTTGAAATAATAAGCAATAGTGTTGCTAAGGGCAAACAAGACAAATGGTACATTGTAGATTTGCCCGGCTATGGATTTGCCAAGGTTTCTCAAAGTAGTAGAAGAAGATGGGAGCAAATGATTGAAAATTATTTAAGAAAAAGAGAGAACCTTAGTCGAGTATTTGTTTTAATTGACAGTAGGCATACTCCACAAAAAATTGATATCGCATTTATTCAGCAATTGTATAAATGGGAAATTCCGTACACCCTTATATTTACAAAATCAGATAAAGAAAAACCTGGTGTGGTTATTAGAAATGAGAAATTGTTTTTTGAAGAATTAAATAAAATTTTACCATTTTTGCCACAAGGTTTTGTAACCAGTGCAGAAAAAGGAACCGGTGTAGAAGATGTATTGGCATGTATAGACCAATACAATAAATTGGATGCAGAAGGGCTTTAATTCACTGCTTTATCAGCACAGCAACTACTTGCAAATGCTTCTGGCTTTGCTTTAAATGCAAATCCCATTCCTAAAATATAACCCATCGCCTCTTTTAAGGCATCATTACTTTTAAATTGAGGATTGGTATTGATATCAGCATGTACTTCCATTTCTACATTGTATTGAATAAATAAATCACAAAGCTCATAAGCAATTTCGATACTTTTTGCCACTTCTGTAAGCATGCGTTCTTTTAGATGAAATTTTTGCGTGGTCTTGTCATTATGGATATACATAAATCCTCCATTGTGTTCTCTTAAAAAAACAATCACTGTTGCAAATTCTGTAATGTTGGCTTTTACTTGACTATCTGTGCCAATACAAACTTTTAATTTAGTTTTCTTTTCTGATTCGGCAATAATGGCTTGTCTAACTGCTTCTTTTATGGGAAGCACAATTTTTTCACCATTGAATTTTCTCCAAAGCATAAAAAATAATTAATAGGTAATCAAAAATGTAATAGTAAATTAGGTTATTCGGTGTAGATGTTCCACAATTGGCTTTCCCAGTTTTCAACAGCTAGTGGATAAGCCCAGTATTTAGCCAAAAACAAGCTAGATTTATTACCTTTGCCCCCTTACCATTATACGACTATGAAAATACTGATACAATACATCAAACCCTTTAAAAGCCTTGTTTTTTTAGCCTTTATCTTGGCTGGCATCAATCAAACTTTTTCCTTATTTGATCCGATGATTTTTGGACGGCTAATAGATGGTTTTGCAAAAAGTCCATTAGTAGATAAAGCGGGCATGCACCGTAGCCAATCAGCATTTTTAATGGGCGTAAGCAACATGTTGTTGTTATTAGTAGGTACAGCCATGGTAAGTAGAATAGCTAAAGCCTTTCAGGACTATACAGTAAATGTAATCATCCAAAAATTTGGCGCTGCCCTTTTTACAGACGGCTTAAGACATTCTATGCAATTGCCTTACCAAGCTTTTGAAGACCAAAGGAGTGGCGAAACCTTAAGTATTCTAACTAAGGCAAGAACCGATTGTGAAAAATTTATTAGTTATGTTGTAAATGTACTTTTTGGAATCATTGTAAGTGTAATTTTTGTTTCAATTTATGCTACAAGATTACATTGGTCTATTATACCTATTTACATTGGAGGGGCAAGTATGATTGCCTATGTTACCAATTTGTTAAGCAAAAAAATAAAGGTCATTCAAAAAAATATTGTAAAAGAAACTACCACTTTGGCAGGCACGACAACCGAAAGTTTACGCAATATTGAATTGGTCAAAAGTTTAGGGTTAACTACGCAAGAAATAAATAGGTTGAATAACAATACCTATAAAATTTTAGCATTAGAATTAAAAAAAGTAAAAAATATTCGCTCCTTAAGTTTTGTGCAAGGTACCATGGTGAATTTTTTGAGACAAGTAATTACGTTTACTCTAATGTGGCTTATTTTTAAAGAAATACTTACAGTAGGCCAATTAATTTCATTGCAGTTTTATAGCTTCTTTATTTTTGGACCATTGCAAGAAATTGGGAGTATTATCATGAGCTACAGGGAAACAGAAGCTTCTTTAAATAATTTTGATGCCCTAATGAAAAAGCCTACAGAACAAATTCCAGCCAATCCAGTGGCCATGGGCGCCATCGAAAACCTGGCGTTTTCAAATGTTGGCTTTCAGCATCAAACAGCTAATTTTAAAGCCATTGCTGATATTAGTTTCGAGGCAAAAAAAGGTGAAACCATTGCCTTTGTTGGGCCTTCGGGCGCTGGCAAAAGTACATTGGTTAAATTATTAGTAGGCTTATACCAAGCACAGGAAGGAAAAATACTGGTGAATGGTGTGGATACCAATGATATCAATATGAATGAACTTAGAAATCAAATAAGTTTTGTGACCCAGGATACGCAATTGTTTGCAGGCACCATCACGGAAAATCTAGCCTTTGTAGCACCCAATGCAAGCAAAGAAGAAATGTTGTTGGCATTGACCAAGGCAAGTTGTACCAATATTTTAGACAAGGGTGGAAATGGTTTAGATACTTTAATTGGAGAAGGTGGACTAAAATTAAGTGGTGGTGAAAAACAAAGATTATCTATCGCACGCGCTTTATTAAGACATCCACATTTACTCATTTTTGATGAAGCCACTTCTTCCTTAGACAGCCTCACAGAAGAATCTATCACTGATACCATCAAACAACTTTCAGCCGAAAGAGAACAAATCACCATCATGATTGCACATCGTTTAAGCACAATCATTCATGCCACACGTATTTATGTATTGGAGAAAGGACAGGTCATTGAGCAAGGTAACCATGAATCTTTATTACAGGAAAAAGGATTGTACTGTGCTATGTGGAGACAACAAATTGGAGAAAGAAGAATGGCTAATTAGTTTGAATTAGTTAAGTTAAGTTAGGTTTGAAATAACTATTTAATGTTAGATACTATTTGATAGCAATAAGCGCTCTTAGTCTCTATCAAATTTCTTTCTTAAATATTCCATCACCGACGGGTCTTCTAATCCTTCCATGTCACTTAGTTCCAATTCAATTGCTTTGGTGCTTAATCTGATTTCGATTAGGGATAAAAAAATAGAGATTGAAAAAGTAAGCAAGCTTATCCCAAAAACAATTTTGGCAATGGCTTGATAATCAATAAATATAAAGAACATACAAACAATAGAAAGCAACAAAGTGGCTACCCCATAAGTTTGCATGTTTTGTATCAGCTTTATGCGGTATTTCAGGTTCTTAATTTGCCCAAAAATCACAAGACGTTGTTCTTGCTGTTGGTATTTATCATGCAACATTCTAACTCTATTAGAAAGGGCTAAAAAACGATTGGTGTAGGCCAACATAATCAAACTGATGGCTGGAAAAAGAAGGGCAGGTATATTTACAGATAATTCCATGACACAAAAATATAAAGTATTTTTGTGAACCACCGACCTAAAATGGAAAAAGAGCAGTTTAAACAGATACAATCCAGTTTGCCAGCCAATCCAGGCATTTATCAATATTTTGATGAAAAGGGCGTCTTATTGTATGTAGGCAAGGCTAAAAATATTAGAAAAAGGGTAAGTTCTTATTTTTTAGCTACCCTACATTCGCAAAAAACAGTGGAATTGGTTCAAAAAATTAAAGACATTCAGTTTACGCTGGTCGACTCCGAACACGATGCTTTTATTTTAGAAAACGAACTGATAAAGAATTATCAGCCTAAATACAATATCAATTTAAAGGACGATAAAAGTTACCCTTATATTGTCATTAAAAAAGAAAACTTCCCTAGAGTTTTT